>JAFGTO010000137.1 GCA_016934095.1 Candidatus Glassiibacteriota bacterium | reverse complement strand
TCCTGGAGTCCACGAATAGCAGAATGGTTGGATTCAGAGTTTTTTAAAATATCATTTTCCCCTTGACCACGCACATAGCAGAGGGGAATTTTTTTGTTCGCGGGCAGGCTGCGAAGCAACCAGTGCAAGGCTGCGGCATTGTTTTATATCGTAGGGGCGGTTCGCGAACCGCCCCTACCTGGAAAGATCTTCCTTTGCCAGAAACGAGCAGGCTGCGAGGCAACCCAGCCACGGGCACAGCACGCTGTGCCCCTACATATAAGGTGGCGGGGCCTCTGTGCCTTTGCTCCTTTGTGCCTGTGTCTGTCCCCTCATTCCGGCTGCCGTATTTTTTCCTCTAAACCACCCTGTCTTTTTTTCTCCAGGTAGTCCCAGCGCTCGTAGAGGCGGTCTACCTCCTGCTGGCTGATGCGCGCCTGCTCGAACATCTCGCCCAGGGCCCCGGAATCCGTGGCCAGGGCAGGGTCCTCCAGGCGCTGCCGCAGACGGGCCAGCCCGGCTTCCGCCCCGGCGATCCGATCCTCTATGGTCTCCAGCTCTTTTTTTTCGAGGTAATGCAGCGCCTGCGGCTTTTTCTCCGCCGCGGCACCGTTGCGGGCCGCCTGCTTTGCCAGGCCTTCCCGGTCGGCCTTGCGGGCCTGCTTTTCCCGCTCCAGGCACTGGAGGTAAAAGCTGTAGTTGCCCGGGTAGTGCCGGATAGCTCCCCCGTCCTCGAAACCGTAGATCTCCTCCACCACCCGGTCGAGGAAATAGCGGTCGTGGGTCACCACGATCAGCGAGCCGCGGAACTCTCCCAGCCGCTCTTCCAGCACCTGCAGGGTCGGCAGGTCGAGGTCATTGGTCGGCTCATCCAGGATGAGCACGTTGGCCCCGGAAAGCATCAGCCGGGCCAGCAGCAGGCGGTTGCGCTCGCCGCCGCTGAGCAGCCCCACCCGGAAGCGGTGCACGGCGGCAGGGAAAAGGAAGCTCTCGAGGAAAGCCCTCTTGTGCAGCTTGCGGCTGCTTACCAGCACGTGGTCGCCGCCCGGGGCCACGGAGTCCCAGACAGTGGCCTGCGGGTCGAGCTGGCCGCGCTGCTGGTCGAAATAGGCGATGACCGTGTTGGCCCCTTCCCTGACATAGCCCGAGTCCGGCTCCAGCTCTCCCACCAGCATCCTCAGCAGGGTGGTCTTGCCGCAGCCGTTGGGCCCGATGATCCCGATACGCTCGCCGCCCAGCAGCTCGAGCGAGTAATCCGCGATCAGCGGGCAGTCGCTCGCGTAGGACTTGCAGATCCTGTGGGCCTTGAGGATCGTGCGCCCGTGGCGCGTGTCCGGGTCGAAAAGCAGTTTCACCGGCTTGGCCGGCCTGGTGTCCTTGACCGCAGCCATGCCGGCGATCCGCTGGATGCGTGCTTTCTGCTTGTGGGTGCGCGCCTTGACACTCCGCCTGAGCCACTCGACCTCGCGGGCCAGCAGTTTCCTGCGCTTCTCATCCGAGCGCCGGGTCAGCTCCCACTCGGCCTTTTTGGCCTCGAGGTAGGCGGTGTAGCTCCCCGGGTAAAAGCGCAGGCCGCCGTGCTCGACCTCCGCGATCCGGGTAACCACCGCCTCGAGGAAGTACCTGTCGTGCGCGACCAGCACCAGGGTCCCGCGGAAGGCCGCAAGTTTTTTCTCCAGCCAGGCCACGGTCCCGGTGTCGAGGTGGTTGGTGGGCTCATCCAGCAGCAGCAGTTGCGGCTCGGCCAGCAGCACTTTTCCCAGCGCCACCCGCTTGATAATCCCGCCCGAGAGGCTCTCCAGCGGGGTCTCCGGCCCGGGCAGGCGCAGGCGGGTGATCATCTCCTCGACTCTGGGCCGCAGGTCCCAGCCGGAGCGGGTGTCCAGCAGGTCGTGCAGCTTCTGCTCCCGGCGGCCCAGCTCAGCGCGCTCGGCCCGCTCCAGCCGTCCCTTGAGCCTGGCCGTGAGGTCCTCGTACTCCTCGCGCAGGCGCACCAGCTCATCCAGCGCCTGCTCCAAGGCTCGGTAGACAGTCAGGCCGCGGGGAAACTCGGGCTCCTGGGCCAGGTAGCCGGTCTTGACCGGGAGCGGGTAGACAACCGTGCCCGCGAGGGGGTTCTCGAGCCCGGCCAGGATACGCAGCAGCGTGGTCTTGCCGCTGCCGTTGGCCCCGATCAGCCCCAGCCTGTCGCCCTCCTCCAGCACCAGCTCGAGCCCCTCGAACAGGGGGCGCACCCCGAAATCGTGGCAGATATTTTCGGCTTTGAGGACCTGCATCTTTAATCCTGGCTAAATTGCCCGGCGGCCGGAACAGAAAAGATTGGAATTTCCGGTCAAGTGTATTATATTATAGCTTCCAGAAGCAGGGAAGATAAATTCCGCAAGAATGCCTCCATGCGAAAGAGCTATCCCAAGAAAGTCATCGTCCGGCACGGGTCGGCCGGACAGATTTCCCGGATACTTATCATCCTTACAGATGCTGCCGGCAGCCAGATGCAACGCTTCCGAGGTTTCGGTGTATAACTGCTAACGGATATTTAAATTTCACCCGCCGCGGGAGTTTATCGCCGGTCGGCGTAATCGACCGGACCAGGCGGGCAGCAGGATTCAGAGATCTTCATTTAATAAGGAGTAGAGTTTGAAATTATTTAAGAAATTCAGTGGATTTTTCGGCAAACGCAGCAGGGTAACGGCCGCGCCCGAGCCGGACGGCCCCCGGGCAGAGTTGTCAGGGCCGCCGCGGGAGCCCGGGCCCGATAGCCGGCCCCCGGGGAAACCCTCCCGGAGGCGTCATTCCAGGCGCGGCAGGAAAAAGCCCGGCGACCGCCAGGCTCAGCCGAGACAGGCCGGCGAAAGCGCCAGGCAGACTGCGGAACGCCCGCAAGCGCACCGGGCAAAGCCTGACCGCGGCGGGGACGGTGGTTCTGCGCCGCAGCCGGGCCGTCCTGCCAAATCCAGGCGGCACCGCAAACCCAGCCACCACGGCAGAAGGAGAGACCTGGGCGGAGTGGCCCAGAGAGTGGACTTTCCCGAGCTGCTCGAGATCGATCCCGGCAGCAGCGAGTTCCAGGAAAACGGCTTCCGGCCGCTGGGCCTCTCCGACAGGCTGGTGGCTGTTCTGGCCGCCAACCGTTTCCGCACGCCCACCGACATCCAGAAAGCGGTGATCCCGGCAGCCCTGCGCGGGGCGGATATCATGGGACAGGCCCAGACCGGCACCGGCAAAACCATCGCCTTTCTGATGCCGATCTTCGAGAAGCTCGACAGGTCCGGCCAACCACGGATCCAGGCCCTGGTGGTGGTGCCCACCCGCGAGTTGTGCCGCCAGGTGGCCTGGGAGGCCCGCCGCTTCGGCAGGAGTTTCAACACCAGCGTAATCAGCCTCTATGGCGGGACCTCAGTACCCCAGGAGATCCGGGCCCTGGAGGAGGGGGCCCATATCATCGTGGGTACCCCGGGACGGCTGCTGGACCACATCTACAACAGGAACCTCGACCTGACCGCCCTCAAGACCCTGGTGCTGGATGAGGCCGACCGCATGTTCGACATCGGTTTCCGCCAGGACATTATCAAGATTATCAAGGCTTGTCCCGAAGGACGCCAGATCATGCTGCTGTCGGCCACCCTGGAGGGCGAGGTCGAGGAGATCAGCCGCAAATACATGAAAGACCCGGTGCCGCTGTATGTCAGCCGGGATGAGATCTCGGTCGAGTCGATCTGGCAGCGCTTCATCCCGGTGAACCGCCACCAGAAAATGGACCTGCTGGTCCGTCTGCTCGAGACCCAGAAGCCCACCCAGTCGCTGATTTTCACCAATACCAAGCGGATGAGCGATGCGGTGGCCATGCAACTGGAAAAGAAGGGGTTCAAGGCCTGCTGCATCCACAGCGACCTGAACCAGAACAAGCGCGAGCGGATCATCGATGCTTTCCGCACGGCCAGGATCGAGCACCTGGCGGCCACCGACGTGGCGGCGCGCGGCCTGGATATTACCGGGATCAGCCACGTGATCAACTATGACATCCCGGAAAACCCGGAAGACTATGTCCACCGGGTCGGCCGCACCGGCAGGATGGGTTCCGCCGGCAAAGCTTTCACCTTCGTTACCCAAAACGAGGGCAAGCAGCTTTCCGGGGTGGAGAAGTTCATCAACAAGCAGATCGAGGAGTGGGACGAGCACGCAGTCTGACCGGCCGCAGTGGGAAACGGCAATTTATCATGCAGTGCCACGGCGCGCCGTGGCACTGCCGGGTGTTTGTGACTGTGCCTCCGTATCGTCCCTGTTTTTCGCCCCGCCGCTCTCTTACCATGCCCCTCAACAGACATACAGCAGCAGGCCGGTAAGGTATTCGCCCTCCGGATGGCAGATGTCCACCGGGTGGTCCGGGCCTGGGCCGAGGCTTTGAAGCAGGCGCACCTGTCGGCCGGCCTCCGTGGCCGCGGCGAAGACTACCTGCCGGAACAGGCGGGCATCCACCCTGGACGAGCAGGAAAAGGTGAGCATTACCCCGCCGGGCGAAAGGTGGGCCAGGCCCAGCCGGTTCAGGTCCTTGTATGCCCGGCAGGCTTTCTCCAGGTGCGCCTGCCGCTTGGCCAGCGGAGGCGGGTCTATCACCACCAGGTCGTACTTCTCACTTGCGCCCGGCCCGGAGCGCAGGTATTCGAACGCATCGGCCTTGACCAGCGGGTGGTCCTGCGGTTTCATCCCGGCGGTCTCGAGGTTCTCCGCGGCCAGGGCCAGGGCTTCCTCCGAGGACTCGACACTGACTACCTGCCCGGCCCCGGCCGCACCTGCATAGACCGAAAAGGCCCCGGTGTAGGCGAACAGGTTCAGCACCCGCGCCCCCCCGGAGGTCCAGCGGGCGGCGAGCCTGCGGTTCTCGCGCTGGTCCAGGAAAAAACCCGTCTTCTGCCCCTGCAGCACATCCACCAGGAAGCGGTGGCCGTACTCGGACACCGCCACCCGCGGTCCCGGCTCTCCTGCCAGGCACTGCTTGACCGCTCCCAGGTGCTCGGCGGCCCTGGATTCTCCGGTACTGTTCTCGAAGATGAACGAAGGGTCGAGCCTGCTCTGCAGCAGCCCGGCCAGGGGCTGTCGGAGCCTCTCGGCCCCGGCGGTGGTAAGCTGCAGCACCAGCCCCGGGCCGTAGCGGTCGACCACCACCCCGGGCAGGCCATCCCCCTCAGAGTTGACCAGCCTCAGGCAGTCGGTCTCCAGCGGCAGGACCCGCCCGCGCAGGGCGAGCGCCCTGTCCAGGCGCCTCTCCAGCAGGCCGGCGCTCCAGGGCTCGCCGGGCACCCTGCTGACCACGCGGCAGATAATCCTGGCTTCCGGGTTGGCATAGCCCGAGGCCAGCAGGCTGCCCAGGTGGTCATGTACCGTGCAGTTCTCCCCGGGCTCGAACCCGGCCGGCTCGACCCGCTCCACCGCACCGCTGAAAATCCAGGGGTGGCCCTGCACTACCGGGCGCTCGCGGCCCCGGCGCAGGAACAGTTTGACCTCGCTCATCGGCTCCCCGTATATTGTTGTGCGTTTTCCCCGGCCGCTGTCCGGCATTCCACGGCGGGGTGCGAAAAAATCCCGCCCGGGACTAAATAACCGGCCCGGGCGGGATCAAGCCTGTCTCGAGGGACAGCTCACATCATTTTTTACATCAGCACCCGAACGTTTTTTTCATCCTGTCTATCCACTTGGGGATGTTGACTTTCGGGTCTTCCTCCTCGTACTCCAGGGCCACCCATCCCTTGTACCCGGCATCCAGCAGGATTTTCCCGATCCGCTCCAGGTTGGTTTCCTCCCTCTTGCCATCGGCACCCGAGACCAGCACTTTCACCTGCACGTTGACCGCCAGGGGAGCGCTCATGGCCAGCTCCTCGTAGGGGTTGGTCTGGTAATTGCCGGTGTCGAGGTTCACCCCGAACCAGGGGTGCTCTCCCACTGCCCTGCAGATCTCCAGGTGGTCCACGGCGCGGGCGGTGATGCCGCCGTGGTTCTCCAGGCCCAGGGTGATCCCCCTTTCGGCCGCGTACTCCAGGGACCTTTTTATCCCCTCGGCGCACCAGGCGATAGCGGTCTTGATGTCCACTCCCTCGGGAGCTTTGCCTGCGAAAATGCGGATGTGCGGGGCGAACAGCTCGGCGGCGTTGTCGATCCACTTCCTGACATTCTCGACCTCGGCATCCAGCTCCGGCCCGGCGGGCTTGCAGAAATCGTTGGCAATGGCCGTGCCGCTCACGGTAACCCCGCAGCGGAAAGCGTGCCGTCTGAGCTCGCGCAGGTACGCCTTATCGAAACCCTCCTTGAAATAATAAGAGGTGAGCTCGGTCCCCGGCAGGTCCATCTCGGCGCACCAGTCGATGAATTCGAAGAGGTCCATCTCGCCGCTCTTGAAAAAATCGCGCATCGAGTAGGCGGCGAGTGAAAGCTGCATGTTCCTGGTGGCCCGTCCCGCGGAGGCCCCCTCGGATTTGCCGCCGCCGGCCTGCTGTGAGCCGCAGGCGGCCAGAGGGACCAGTGCCGCCAGGGCCCCGCCGGTGAACATTTCCCTGCGGCTGATCATTCCGCTGTCCTTACTGTTCTTCATCTCATCTCCCGTTTTAGTGGCTGATGAAAGGAATCACGAAGAATATATTTTACCTGAGTAGAAATCCTACAATACCGACCGGCGGGTGTCAAGCTTTACGCTTGAGGGCCGCTCCGGCTTATTGCCTGTCCGGCCGGCCTGAGTTATATTTTCCACCGGTTATTTGTGGAATCTATCCCGGACCGCTCGCCCGGCCGTCTTGCCGCTCTCAGCACGGAGACCCTTATTTGTCCAGGTTATTCGGCAGAATAAAAGTCCTCACCGACAAGGAGATGGAGCTGCTTCACTCTGCAGCGCTCGAGGTGCTGGAGAGCGTGGGACTGCGGATCTACCACCGGGAGGCCCGGGAAGTCCTGATGGACTTCGGCTGCCGGCAGGAGGGAGACAGCACACTGGTCAGGTTTCCGGCAGCCCTGGTGGAGGATGCGGTGAGCAGGCTGCGGCGCGACTTCCTCCGTCCCGAGAGGCGAGGGCTCAAGCAGGCTGTCCGCTACTCCGAGGTCAGCTACTACAGGCGCGACCCTGAGCTTTTCCACGATTTCACCGCCAGTGCGGGCGGGTTCTGCACCCTGGTCTACGACCTGCAGGGACGCAGGCGGCCGGCAGTCATGTCGGATGTGCACGATAGTCTCAAGTTGGTCAACGCCCTGGATGATATCACCTACGCCGGCCTGCCCTGCTCCGACCAGGAAACTCCCCACCCGCTGAGGCCGGTCCGGATG
>JAFGTO010000014.1 GCA_016934095.1 Candidatus Glassiibacteriota bacterium | reverse complement strand
TCCACGGCCCTGATAAATTCTTCCGTGTCCGTGGCGATGAAACCTGTGACTCCCTGTTTCACCTGTTCTTTAGGTCCCATGCTGTCGGTGACCACGGCCGGGATCCCAGAACACATCGCCTGCATTACAACATTGCCGAAAGAGTCCGAGCGGGAGGGAAAAACGAAAAGATCGCTATTGGCGAAAGCCCTGGAAAGGCTCTCTCCTGTCAGCTTGCCGGTATAGACAGCCCGGGGCAGTTTCCGTTTCATCAGGTCAAGGTAAGGCCCGTCCCCTACCACCTTGAGGTCTATGCCGGGGCGCCTGGAGAAAACCTCCACCAGCAGGTCCAGGTTTTTCTCCGGGGCCACCCTGCCCACGTAGAGAACCTCGACCCGCCCGTTGCTGCGGTCCCTGTCGCGGAAGCGGGGCGAAAACACTTCTGTATCGATCCCCCGGGAAAGGACCTCCACCGGTGGAGAGAAATAAGCGGAGATCTCCTGCCTGGTATGCTCCGAGGGCGCCAGGATCAGGGCTGATTTGTTATAGTGTTTTTTTAATACGCTCATCATCAGCCGGCCGGCCGCGCGGCCTGCCGCGCGGCCCAGCACGCGGCCCACGCGCACCCTGGCATAGTAATCCAGGACTGTGTGGTAGACAGAGACCACCGGGCACTCGCTCCTGCCGGCCGCCTTGACAGCCAGGTCGCCCAGGGGGTCGGGCGTGGCGCTGTGCACCAGGCTGTAGCGCCTGGAGGTGATCCGCCGCGCGAAAGCGGTGGCACCCAGGCACAGGTCGACCCGCAGCGCCGGATCGATCTTCAGGGGGAGACGGGGTTTATGGGTAATGACAGTCACGCTGCCGAACCTCTCGACATTGTCCCGGGGGCCGTAGGTGATTGCATCCACCTGAATCCGGGCCCGGTTGAACTCTTTCAGCAGGTTCCGGTAGGTATACTCGACACCGTTGGTTTCCCCCCACTTGCCGAGCGTATTGGTAGCCAGGAGTATGCCGTGTTCGAACATAATTCCTTTCCCGATCATTCGGAGATGAATTCCGGCAGCGGCGCCGCGCCATGGGCAGAGCGCAGGTACATGTCCTTAAGTACCTTGTAAGTGGATGCGGCGTAAGTGTAAGGTATGTAGCCGAAAGTACCGACCAGGTAAGTGAGCAGCCCGGCGGTGATGGAGGCGAGCTGACGGGTGAACAGCCTGTCGGTCAGCCGGCTGTGGGAGATGCCGGCGAGCAGTCTGTCCAGCAGGCCGCCGGCTCCCAGTTTTACCGGGCCTTCGTAGAAACCATAGGCCAGGTGGGCCTGGATGACGTCGAGTACGTACCTGGTCATCATCGCCGGCAACTGGAAGAACCCTGCATAGCCGGGCACGATATATGTCTGCCCCCGGCGTATGTTGGCGAGGAACTCTTCCGGCGTATCGCCCCTGGCCAGGGTGCAGGTGGGCAGGACCCTGCGGGTGTGCGAATCGGTGGTGGCCACGACCGGCAAATTCCTCTGGGCGGCATAGATCAGCGTCGCCACGTTTTCCACCAGGCTGCGCTTGCTGTTGACCTCCACGGGCAGGCGGAAAGTTTCCACCAGGTCCCACAAGCCGACCGAATTCAGTCTGTATCCCTGGGGGCACCACCAGGGATGATTCGCGATTACCGTGGCACCGTTCTGCAGGGCGGTATCGACCAGCCGGCAGGCGCTGCGCCGGCGGTGGGCGATATCCCATAGTTCCTCGAACAGGTTGTCGCCGCCGATGTTGAGGATGCCGAAATGGACAGGATAGCCTATACTCTCGTCATGCACCTCCATCTCGGTGCCCCTGATCCAGGCCGGGTGGCGATAAGAGGCCTGTCTCCAGCCATCGTCGTTGTCGTGATCCGTAATGGCCACATAATCCGCGCCTTCCCGCAAGGCTTTGCACACCAGGATATCAGGCATGTTTTTAGCCAGCTTGGGGACATCCCGGGAGAAGATGCTGTGGAGGTGCAGGACCCCGACCCGGTAACCCTCTTGCCGCTTGGTCGTCAGGTCTTTCCACCTGATCAGTTTTTGCCCGCAGGAAGCGAGATTTTCCATTAACCCATCCATAGCTTTGACAGTTAGCCTTACCCAAACCCGGGGAGCAGCATTCGCTGTAATAGATATAACTTGATTCTTTGCTGGTTATTGGTAATCAAGTAGAATTACGTTTGTCGCCGGGTTCGGGGCAAAAATCCCGGATTTTTAGATAGACATTACCTTCGCACGAATAGTATATTTTTGCATCTTTGTCTGAGGAGCGAAAGATGCCGATGAATACTTTCAGGGACGAGGTGGGGCGGAAGGTGATCCACGTCCTGATAATTTTCTTCCCCTGCGTCTATTTCTTTTTCGCAATCCCGTTCGGCCACCGTGAGGGGCTGCTGGCCCTGGTGGCCCTGCTGGTGCTGGGAATCATCCTCGAGTACCTGCGCCTGGAACACCGGGTGCGTCTGCCGCTGCTGAGTTGGCTGTGGGACAATTTCAGGCGGGAAAAGGAAGAGGAGCACATGGGGGCCGAGATCTATACCATGCTCGGCGTGATCGTGGCCCTGGCGGTCTTCGACCTGCGGGTGGCGGTCGCCGCGATCATGATGACCGTTTTCGGCGACCTGACCGCCTGCCTGGTGGGGATGCGCTTCGGCAGTATCAGGCCGGCGGCCTTCAGGGGGAAGTCGGTCGAGGGCGCGGCAGTGGCCCTGGTGGCGAACCTGGCGGTGGGCTTTATCTTCCTGCGGACCTGTGCCGGAGGATCGGTCTGGTGGTGGCAAGCCATGCAGGACCCGGAATGGCTGTTTTCCGGAGCAGGTTTCGGTGAGCCTCTCTGGCCGGTGATCCCGGTGATGGCACTGGCGGCTGCGGCAGTTGAGCTGCTGATCTCGAAGATCAACGACAACCTTACCATCCCGGTGATTTCCGGGCTCGCCGGCCAGGTGACCCTGTCCGCCCTGAGCGGATAGCCGTTGGCCGCCCTTGCCCGGCTCCGGCCGGGTGCCGAAAACCGGGCAAGGGCGGAGCTTTTATTCCATAATAACAGAGGGCTCCCCGCAGGATGCTGCGGGGAGCCCTCTGTTTCAAGGTAGTTCCGGTTATTTATGACCGCCCGCCGACCGGGGCGGCCAGCTCATCCAGTCCTGTTATAAAATCTCGATAAACATATCCAGGTAATCCGAGATCAACCTGGTTATCAGATACTTTTCCTGCACGACCTGCCGGCCTTTGCGGCCCATCTCACGGCCCAGCTCCGGATACTTCAGGATGTGCAGTATCTTCTCGGCAAAACCCTCACTGTCCCGGGCATCCAGTAAAAAGCCGCTCTCCCCGTTCTTTATCTGCAGGGGGATTCCGCCCACTTTCGAGGCCACCACCGGCGTTTCTTTCCAGAGGGCCTCGGCCACAGTCAGCCCGAATCCCTCCATCAGGGACTTCTGCACGATTACCGAGGAACACCTCTGCAGCGCGTTTACCAGGATTTCGTTCTCGACGTTTATCAGGATCAGGTCTTTCTGCTCTATCAGCTTCCGGGCTTTACGGCTGATTCTCTCATACACCATCGCGCCTTCCGGGTCATCCGCAGCCAT
>JAFGTO010000136.1 GCA_016934095.1 Candidatus Glassiibacteriota bacterium | reverse complement strand
TGACCGGTATCGCCCGGGCCGTGGACCGCAACAATTTCTCCCGCACCCTCGCCAGCCTGGCCGCCAAGGTCGGCCGGCTGTATTTCGATTTCACCCCCTCGGTGCTGGACGGCCCGGTGAGCGCGGCCGAAGTCCTGCTCAAACAAATCCGCGAGCGCTACCCCCACCTGGAAATCATCCCCCTGTCCACCCTGACCGATTCGATGCGCCTGGTCAAAGACACTCTCGAGGTCGCCCTGCTGGAAAAGGCGATCGGGATAACCGGCCGCGCCCTCGAGGAAACGATCTCCTCGATCAAGCCCGGCATGTTCGAGTACGAAATCGAGGGCCTGATCGAATACGGCTTCCACCGCCGCGGCAGCCAGAGGCCGGGGTTCCCCTCGATCGTGGGCAGCGGGCCCAACTCGACGGTCCTGCACTACAACTCCAACCGCCGCCGGGTCGGGGCCGGGGAACTGGTGCTGATGGACGTGGGCGCCGAGTACGACTATTACACCGCGGACATCACCCGAACCGTGCCTGCGGACGGCAGGTTCAGCGAGCGCCAGCGCGAGATCTACCAGATAGTGCTCAAAGCCCAGCAGGCGGCGATCGAGGCGGTCAAGCCCGGGGTAACCCTGGCTGAGGTCCACCAGGCCGCCCGCGAGGTGATAGCCAAGGCCGGTTACGGAGACTACTTCATCCACTACACCAGCCATTTCCTCGGCATGGATGTACACGATGTCGGCTCCAGGGAGATACCGCTCAAGCCGGGGATGGTGATCACCGTGGAGCCGGGCATCTACTTAGCCAAGGAAAACCTGGGGGTCAGGATCGAGGACGACGTGCTGGTCTCCGGGCAGGGGTGCCGGGTGCTGAGCGAATCCATCCCCAAGTCGGTCGCGGAGCTCGAATCCCTGATGGGTGGCAGGTGATACCGGCCTGCGTGCCGCCGCAAGCCCGCAATCAAGGAACACGGCGCTTTCCAAAGTGTAACAGAGGTAGAAAACACCCTTGGCTCAACGTCATTCCATGAAAATGGTTCTGCAGAAAAAAAACGGCCCCGGTGAAAAAGACCGGCGGCAGCCGGACCCCGGAGAACCCTCTGCCGTCCGCCTGGCTGCGGCATCCGGCGGCGGGGCGGCGGGGCTGTTCGGCGGGATGCTGGCCGACCCCTGGTCCATCAGGACTTTCAGGAGATGGTTCAACGAGCAGCTCGACGCTTTCCGCTGCGCGGCCGACAAGAGGTACCAGGACCGCCTGTTCCGCTGGTCAGTGGGCATCTCTACAGTCCTGCTGTTCTTCTCGGCCTGGGTTTCCGCGCTCCTCAGGGACCCCGGGCAGAGCGACAAGCTGTTCTCGCCGCAGAACAGGCTGCTGGAGATAAGCCACCACACCCTGGTGGTGATCAACGCGGTGCCCAGGACCACCCTGTCCAAGCGCCGGGTCAAGGTGCCCAAGTACGTGCCCTCCGAGCTGGCCCTCAAGGAGCTGGACATCCCGGAGCCCGAGCTGGGCTCGCTCGAGGTCGGCCCTGAAGAGCCGGATGAGACCGGCGGAGTGCCCGGCGACCCCGGCGGCAAGGCCCGCCTGCGCCGTCCCGAGCTGATGATGCTGGTCCCGCCGGTCTATCCCAGGGACGCCGAGAAGAAAAAAATCGAGGGCACGGTGGACCTGAGGATCCATGTCGCGGCCTCCGGCACGGTGGACAAGGTGGAGATAATCACCAGCAGCGGCCTGCAGTCCATGGATGACGCCGCAGTAAAAGCCGCCATGAAAACCCGTTTCCGCCCGGCGGTCAGGGACGGCCGGCGCATAGACATGTGGATCAGCTACCCCATCCAGTTCCAGCTCAACAAGAAATAAGCCCCGGACCAAGCCTGCCTGTAATAAGAACTGCTACCCGCAGGTTCCCGAATACTTACACAAAAAACACATTTTATCCGATAACCTCCCGAAGATCTACGCATTATAATTAATCACCGGGGCAGGCCGGTTTCCCGGGGGCTTTCCCGGGCCGTCAAAACGCCCTGGCAGGCAGCGGCGTGTATGCGATTTTCTTCACGCTGCAGTTGACTTATATCCCGGTCCGGCTTATAATTATAAGTACTCCGATCAGGATCTTAATATCAAACTAAATACCTGCTATTAGTAAAAACCGGAAAAACCGTGCGCTCATCGTCTCCCTTGCTGCGCGAATCCGTACAGATTTTGAGTGTTTCCGTGCAACTCCCCTCTAGCCGCTATCTTGAAGACAGCATAAGTAATTGATCTAGATTTAATTACTTATATGCAGCATTACAGGCACGCTTCATGCCCTTGCAGGCTCTCGACCGCTATTTCGCCGAATTATTGAAGTCTCCCCGTGATCCAAGCTGCGGGGAATGCGCTCGCTGTTCAATTCAGAAAATATTTTATTTACTTCCTCCCTTATCCACAGGAGACCGGACCATGTCTTACAGACGTCTGCTGAGCCTCTCTCTCGCGCTGGGGCTGTTTTTCCTGCTTCAGCCCGCTGATCTCCTGCAGGCCCAGGGCGCCGCCCTGGACCCTGCCCTGTCCTCCGCACCTGCACTCGACCCTGGCACGGGCGAGGTTGCCCCCGGGGAGCTGCCTCTCGCCCCCTCCGAAAGCTCGCCTTACGTGGAAGGCGACATGGACGATGACGGCGTGCCCGACGACCAGGACGGCTGCCCCAACGACCCGGGGCCGC
>JAFGTO010000135.1 GCA_016934095.1 Candidatus Glassiibacteriota bacterium | reverse complement strand
TCACCTGCTCGGAAGAGCCGGATGGGGTAACGCCCCACGTCCGGTTCTGTGAGGGTGAAATCCAGTAATGGATGATCTACTCGACTTTAATATATCCGCTCCCGGAACGGCCGGGCAAGCAGAAAAAACGATCTTGGCCGTAGAACCGACCGGCTGCCCTGATTTGAAGGTAAGGCAGGAATAATCAGAAATATTTTAACAACAGGAGATTCCCTTCAGATCGTTGCAGGAGAATCTTCCAACCTTTCACTATAGTTGATTCTTTTAGGAGAGATGTTTAAATTACAGGTTACAGATTACTATTTGATTTAAAGCTGCATACTATAAATAAGGAAAACGGCAGATGAAAAAAATTACTGAATTCAGCGTGGTGCCTGTCTTGCCGGAAAAGCTGGCGGTCTTGAGAGAGCTGGCCTGTAACCTTTACTGGGATTGGAATTACGATATCATAGACCTTTTCCGGCGCATGGACTCCGAGCTTTGGGAATCGACCCGTCATAACCCGGTGATGATGCTGGCCACGGTCAGCCAGGAAACGCTGAATGCCCTGGCCGGCGATGACGGTTTTCTGTCTCAGCTGGAGGGGGTCAAGTCCAAGCTGGACGAATACCTGGGAGACCAGAAAACCTGGTTCCGGAAAAACCACGGCCAAGACTCCGGGCTGCAGGCGGCTTATTTCAGCGCCGAGTTCGGGATTACAGAGTGCCTGCCGATTTATTCGGGAGGTCTGGGTATCCTGGCCGGCGACCACCTGAAAAGTGCCAGCGATCTGGGAGTACCCCTGGTCGGGATGGGCCTGATGTACCAGCACGGGTATTTCCGCCAGTACCTGAACATAGATGGTTACCAGCAGGAAGCCTATATCGAGAACGATCCGTTCAAGATGCCCGTGCAGCTGGTCAAGGATAATAAAAACCAGCCCCTGATCATTTCGGTGGAATTCCCGGGCCGCGAAGTGAAAGCCCGCATCTGGAAGACCCAGGTGGGCAGGGTGCCGCTGTATTTGCTGGACACCAATATCCCGGAGAATAATCCCAACGACCGCCAGATCACTTACCAGCTTTACGGCGGAGACAAGGAGATGCGCATCCAGCAGGAAATCCTGATCGGGATCGGCGGGGTGCGCGCCCTGGATGCCCTGGGGATCGAGCCCTCGGTTTTCCACATGAACGAGGGACATGCCGCGTTTCTGGGACTGGAGCGGATCCGCCGTATCATGGAAAAAGGCAAGCTGTCTTTCGACCAGGCCCGGATGGCTGTACGCGGCGGCGGGGTGTTTACCACGCATACTCCGGTTCCGGCCGGTATCGACATGTTCGAGCCCGCATTGATTGAGCGATATTTCGCCCAATACATGGAATATTTCGGCCTGAGCAAGAAAGGCTTCCTGGCTCTGGGCCGCCGCAACCCGGAGAACGACCTCGAGCCTTTCAACATGGTTTACCTGGCTTTCCGGCTGTCCTCATGCTACAACGGGGTCAGCCGCCTGCACGCCCAGGTCAGCCGCAGCATGTGGCAGGGAGGCTGGCCGGGAGTGCCGCTGGATGACATCCCGATCACCCACATCACCAACGGCGTGCATATCCACTCCTGGATCAGCCACGATGTCAAGGCGCTCTATGACCGTTACCTCGGCCACCGCTGGCGCGAGAACCCCACCGACACCTCGGCCTGGGAAAAGGTCGAGCAGATTCCGGTCGATGAGCTCTGGAACACCCACGAGCGAAGGCGTGAGCGCCTGGTGGCTTTCGCCCGCCGTCGTCTCAAACGCCAGCTCACCGACCGCGGAGCTTCACACCAGGAAATCGAGGTGGCGGATGAGGTGCTGGACTCACAGGCTCTGACTATCGGTTTCGCCAGGCGCTTCGCCACCTACAAGAGAGCCACCCTGCTGCTCAAAGACCTGGACCGGTTCAAGAAGATCTTAACCGACAAGGACAGGCCGGTGCAGATTATTTTCGCCGGGAAAGCCCACCCGAAAGACGAAGAGGGCAAAGCGCTGATCCGTCAGATAGTTCATTTCTCCACCGATCCGGAAGTCCGCCGCAGGGTCGTGTTTCTCGAAAACTACGACATGATTGTCTCACGCTACATGGTCGGGGGCGTGGATATCTGGCTGAATACTCCGCGGCGGCCGATGGAAGCCAGCGGCACCAGCGGCATGAAGATTGTCGGCAACGGGGGGCTTAACCTGAGCATCCTCGACGGCTGGTGGTGCGAGGGTTACGAGATGGACCAGAATGTCGGCTGGGCTATCGGCATGGGAGAGGACTACGAAGACCTGGCGCTCCAGGATGAGGTCGAGGCTAATGCGCTGTATAACCTGCTCGAAAACGAAGTGGTCCCCTCGTTCTACAGCCGCGGAGAGGACGGCTTGCCCAGGCGCTGGGTCAGTAAGATGAAAGCCTCGATCAGCAAGCTGACCCCGATGTTCAACACTCACCGCATGGTCCAGGAGTACCTGGAGCGGTTCTACCTCAAGGCCGATGCCCACTCCCGGGTGATGGCCGAGAAGGGTTACCAGCGCTCGGTGGCCCTGGCCGCCTGGCGCGACAAAGTCAAGACCGAGTGGAAGTCGGTCAGCATCGAAAAGGTGGAGGCGGACATTACCCGCGAATACCCGGTGGGCACCGAGATGCTGGTTACCGCCACGCTGCGCCTGGGTGCCCTGGAGCCGGGCGATGTGGCGGTGGAAGTCTATTACGGGCCGGTCAACCATCGGCGGGAGATCACCGAGGCCTTCACCGTGGCCATGGAGCACAAGGGTGTGGACCAGAACGGCCTGCATACTTTCGCCGGCCCGGTAAAATGTGCCCAAAGCGGGCAGCACGGCTATACCGTGCGGGTGCTGCCCAGCCACCCGGACATGGTGCATCCCTACGAACTGAGAGTTATCCTCTGGCAATAGGAAAATGACAGCATGTTGACCCGGGAAGAACTGAATGTCGCCTCGCTGGGAGAACCCCGTTACGATTCGGTGCTCAATCTTTCGACTACCGAGGGCGACGGCCTGCCGGACTATGTCCCGGATGAAACCAGGGTCCCTCTCAGGGTCAGTATCCAGCCGGGCTTCGAGTCGGAGAAAGACCTGACTTTCGAGAGGGCGGGCGCCCGGGCCAGGCTCTTTTTCGATCCGGCCAAGTGCTACGCGGCGATTGTTACCTGCGGAGGCCTCTGTCCCGGCCTGAACAATGTCATCCAGTCTGTCTATTCCGAGCTGCACTACCGCTACGGTATCCGCAAGGTGCTCGGAGTGCGCTACGGTTTCCAGGGTTTCGACTCGGACCGGGGCCTGGAGCCGGTGGAGATGACCCCGGCTTTTGTCGAGCCTATCCACAACTTCGGTGGAAGCGTGCTGGGCAGCTCCAGGGGACATGTCGCACCGGAGCTGATTGTCGAGACCCTGGAGCGCTGGAAGATCGATATGCTGTTTGTCATCGGCGGGGATGGCACTCTCAGGGGCGCGCACGCCATTGCCGGGGAGGCTCTCAGGCGCGGCCTTAAAATCTCGGTCATCGGGATTCCCAAGACTATCGACAACGATATCCTTTACGTCTACAAGACTTTCGGTTTCGATACCGCGGTCCAGGAAGCCTGCAAGGTGCTGCACTGCGCCCACAATGAGGCCCGCGGTGCGCCCAACTGTATCGGGCTGGTCAAGGTGATGGGACGCGACAGCGGTTTTATCGCCAGCTATGCCACCCTGGCCGGCAACGTGGTCAATTTTACCCTGATCCCCGAAGTGCCGTTCAAGCTGGAGGGCGAGGGCGGCCTGCTGACCTTACTGGCCGAGCGTATCAAGGGCCGGGGCCATGCCGTGGTGGTGGTGGCCGAGGGCGCGGGCCTGGAGCATATCTCCGAGGGCGAGATCAGCTACGATGCCTCGGGCAATATCCAGTATTCACAGATGACCAAGGATGTCGGTATTTTTCTGCGGGACAAGATGAAAAGTTATTTCGAAGCTCAGAAAATCCCGGCGACTATCAAGTATATCGACCCCAGCTATATCATTCGAAGCGTACAGGCCGGTGCGAGCGATGCCCTATTCTGCAACGACCTCGGCCGCGCAGCGGTTCATGCCGCCATGGCCGGCAAGACCGACATGGTTGTCGGGTTGTGGTACAACGTGCTGACGCACGTGCCGCTGGCGGCGGTGGTTTCCGGCAAAAAGAAAGTGGACCCGGCCAGCCAGCTCTGGTTGGCAGTTACCGAGTCCACCGGCCAGCCGCTCAGGTTTTTGACAGAGGATAAAGCCAAGGGCTCTTCTTGAGCCGCCATCCGTTCTGCCGACTTATCATGACTTATTTCACAGTATAGGGACTCTCTATGCTCCGCAAAACAAAAATAATCTGTACCATCGGGCCGGCCAGCCAAGCCCCGGAAGTCCTGGACAGTCTGCTGCAAGCCGGCATGGATGCGGCCCGGATCAATTTTTCCCACGGTACCAAGCAGCAGCACCTGGAAATGTACCAGGCCATACGCTCCGCCGCCGCCAGGGCCGGCAAAGCGCTGCCGGTGATCGGCGACCTGCAGGGCCCGCGCATCCGGGTGGGTGAGATCGCCGGCGGCCGGATGGAGCTGAAGAACGGCGAGCAGGTAGTGATTGTCCCGGAGGACGGACCCGGCTCGGAGGGCCGTATCAGCACTACCTACAAGCTCATGGCGCATGATGTCAAGCCCGGCGACAAGGTGCTGATCAATGACGGCCTGCTGCGGCTGGAGGTGGAAAAAATCCATGGCGAAGAGGTGGTCTGCAGGGTGGAAGCCGGCGGCACGCTTACCAGCCATAAGGGGATAAACCTGC
>JAFGTO010000134.1 GCA_016934095.1 Candidatus Glassiibacteriota bacterium | reverse complement strand
GCATATTGTGAAGAAATATTTTCAAGAAAAACATGTACAATACGCGGCAGCCTAAAATGTAACTTATTTAGTGCTCCCCGTAGTAATGGACTCGCGGGTATTTTATCGGCAGAAGATCTGGAGACTTTTTAACAATATATGACACAACCAACTGCTTACCTTGCCCTTGACAGACAACTAAGCGATATTTTTCACTTCGGGTAGTTGAAGTAGTCTTTTTGCAACGGCCCTCTAAAAACTTTAAAAAATCCCGATATCATGTTATCTTTAGTAAAGTTACCTGCTTGTTAGAGATTTGGCGGCTGAAACCCGAACACTCCTCTCAAGGAGCAGAAATGAAATTCAATTTGATACTGGCCGGCCTGGTTGCAGGCTTGTTTTGTCTCGGCACGCATTCGGCCCGGGGCGGCGATCTCCGGCCGGCGGACCATCCGGTCTATGCCATGGCGAGCCAGGCCCAGCCCGGTGCGGAAAGCCACGCTGCGGAGCAGGATACCCACGCCGCCGCCGGGCACGGGGGAGCGCACGGCTCCGGCCTGGGTGCTGACCTGCCGCTCTGGAGTATAATCCCCTTTGTCGGCATCCTGCTCTCGATCGCGGTTTTCCCCCTGATCGCGCCGCATTTTTGGCACCATCACTTCCCCAAGGTGAGCGCTTTCTGGGCCCTGCTTTTTGCCGTGCCCTTCCTGCTGGTTTACGGCGGTGCGGCCTGGCACGAGATACTCCACATTTTTCTTGCCGACTACATTCCATTTATCATCCTGCTCTGGGGGCTGTTCACCGCCTCGGGTGGAATACTGGTGCGGGGCAGCCTGCAGGGTAAGCCGGTGGTGAATACGACTTTTCTGCTGATCGGCACCGTTCTCGCCTCCTGGGTAGGCACCACCGGGGCGGCGATGCTGCTGATCCGCCCGGTCATCCGCACCAACAAGACCCGTCAGAACAAGATGCACATTATCATCTTCTTCATCTTTCTGGTGGCCAACATCGGCGGGAGCCTCACCCCGCTGGGAGACCCGCCGCTGTTCCTGGGTTTCCTGCACGGGGTATCGTTTTTCTGGACCATGAAACTGCTGCCGATGATGTCGATGGTTTCGGTAATCCTGCTGGCGCTCTTCTTCATCATGGATACCCTGCTGTATAACCGCGAGAAAAAACGCGCAACAGCGGTACCCTCCGGGCAGGAACCGGCTAAAACCCAGCCGCTCTCGGTGGTCGGCCTTTACAACCTGATTTTCCTGATGGGCATCATGGGCAGCGTGCTGATGAGCGGGATGGTGAAGCTCGGCTCGTTTACGCTGAGCGGTGTTCACCTGGAATGGCAAAATGTCCTGCGCGACGTGCTGATCATCTGTATGGGGCTGTTGTCGCTTTATTTCACACCCCGGGAGATCCGCAAGGAAAACGAGTTCACCTGGTTCCCGATCCAGGAAGTCGCCTATCTTTTCGCCGGCATCTTCATGACCATCGTTCCGGCCCTGGCCATCCTGAGGGCCGGCAGCGAGGGCGCCCTGGCCTTTCTGATAGTTGCGGTCAGCGAGCCGCACCATTATTTCTGGATCACCGGCATCCTGAGCAGCTTCCTGGACAACGCGCCCACTTACCTGACTTTTTTCAACAGCGCCCTGGGGCAGTTCTATGCAGGTATGCCGGAAGCCACCTCAGTGCCCTTATTGATGAGCGAAAAGAGAATATTCCTGGAGGCGATAAGCTGCGGGGCGGTGTTCATGGGGGCCAATACCTATATCGGCAATGCACCTAATTTCATGGTGCGCTCGATCGCAGAGGAAAGCGGTATCAAGATGCCCAGCTTTTTCGGCTACATGATCTGGTCCATTCTTATCCTGGTACCGCTGTTCTTCCTGGTGACTTTCGTGTTTTTCAACTGATCGGGTCGTTCAATCCGGAAAACCGGCAGTTGACTCGATCAAATAATCAGGAATACCTTGACAATTGAAGACTCTCCCTGAGCATGCTCAAGGGGAGTCTTCAATTTATTTTCAGGCCGTGAACGCGGATGGGAACAGACTTTATCAGGCGCGGGACGACCCTGCTTGAGGGTGCGGACTTGCTGGAACTGGGTGCAGAGGCCGACAGTCTGCGCCGGGAGGCACATCCGCAAAACCTGGTTACTTTCATCAACGACAGGAATATCAACTACACCAACATCTGCACAGGCCGCTGCCGTTTCTGCGCCTTTCACCGCAGCCCCGGTGCACGGGACTCCTACCTGCTGAGCTACGGCGAGATAGGCAGCAGAGTCGAGGAGGCCAGGCAGCGCGGAGCCGTGCAGATACTACTGCAGGGCGGCCTGCACCCCGAGCTGGAGTTGGACTGGTACTTGGGGCTCCTGCGCTATCTCAAGCGAAACCACCCGATCCACGTTCACGGATTCTCCGCTCCCGAGATCGACCATATCTGCCGGGTCTCGGGTATCGGGCTGAAGCCGGCGCTGGCGGCCCTGGTCGAAGCCGGGCTCGATTCTATCCCGGGGGGCGGGGCGGAGATCCTCTGCAGCCGGGTGCGACGCCGCCTTTCGCCGCGCAAGGTGGGTGTCGGCCGCTGGCTCGAAATACACGAGACAGCGCACGGCCTCGGTATCAGGACTACCGCCACCCTGGTCTACGGGATGGGGGAGACCTTCCGTGAGCTGCTCGTTCACCTGCGCCATCTCCATCGGCTCCAGGAGCGCACCGGGGGGTTCACCGCCTTCATTCCCTGGAGTTTCCAGCCTGCCAACACCAGGCTGAATTATGAAAAAACCGGCCCGGCTCATTACCTGAGGATCCTGGCCGCGAGCCGGATTCTGCTTGACAATATAGTTAACATCCAGGCTTCCTGGGTCACCCAGGGGCCGGACATCGCCCAGCTTGCCCTGTTTTTCGGGGCCAATGATTTCGGCAGCACCATGCTGGAAGAGAACGTGGTGCGGGCCGCCGGCTGCGAGTTCGAGGCGATGGACGAGGCCCGGATCGCCCGGCTGATCCGTGAGGCTGGGTTTACCCCGGCGCTGCGCACTCAGGATTACCGGGTTACCCGCCTGCTCTGAGGAGCGGCGGCTTGTCCTCCTTGCAAACTGAACCCCACCGGAGCTCGAGATGAAACCACCTGCGGACATACTTCGGGTACCGGAGAATTACCTGGGCCTGGCGGTCATCGGCGGCAGCGGCGCCTACGACCTGTCGCCGGCCGAATTCGGCAGGCGCCTGCCCGGGGATGACCCGCTGGTGGTCGACACCCCTTTCGGGGAGTCTTCCCCGGTCCACTTTTTCCAGCCCGGGCGCAGTAGTTTTTCGCTGGCCTTCATGTCCCGGCACGGTGAGTCCGGCTACCTGGTGAGCGCACCTGAGGTCAATTACCGGGCGAATATCTGGGCCCTCAAAGCGGTCGGGACCACCAGCATTGTCTCCTGGAGCGGCCCGGGAGCGATCGATGCGGAATTCAAACCGGGAAGCTTTGTCCTGCCCGATGACCTGATAGACCTGACCAGGGGCAGGGAAAATACTTTTTTCCAGGGCACCGGCCTGGGTTTTATCCGCCAGAACCCGCTTTTCTGCCCCAGGCTGCGGAAGCTCCTGTGCCTGAGCCTTGACCGGCTCGGGCTTGATTACTGTGAGGGCGGGGTTTATGCAGCCACCCAGGGACCGCGTCTGGAGACCGCTGCCGAGGTGCGGATGATCGAGCGGCTGGGAGGCCGGCTGGTAGGGATGACCCTGGCGCCGGAAGTGTTCCTGGCCCGCGAGCTGGAGCTCTGCTATCATCCCTGCTGCTACGTGGCCAACTGGGCGGAGGGTGTCAGGGACCTGCCGGCCCGCCCGGGGGAGCTGTTTGACGGGATGCTGGGCGATGGCGAGCGGGTGCGGGTGGATAATGCCGTGCAGCAGTTTCCCGCGATCATCCTGGAGCTGGCCGCCCGCCTGGAGGCGGAACAGGCCGCTGTATCCGCCTGCCCGTGCACCCGCACCATGGAGCGCTACCGCAGCTCCGGCAGGATCGGCCCTGACTGGCGTACCTGGATAAACCCGCCCGGGCGCTGAAATCCGCTGCCTTTATTGACAAGCCCGGCCTGCAGGCCTAGATTGAAACTTTTCCAAGGCTTGCTGCGGGGAATCTTCGGTTGTCAAGGTATTTGTCGATTTTTTTATTCGCTCGCTAATCCCGCGTTAAGCCGCGGGGAACGCGCTCGCTGTTCAATTCACCATGTCCGGTCTATGGCCGTGTCTTGCAGCAGGGAGAAGATGAAACCTTCAGTCTTGATTATCATGGGCAGTGAATCCGACCGTCCGCTGATGGCAAAAGCCGAGGAAGTGTTGAAAAGCCGGTCAGTGGACTTCGAGACCCATGTCTCCAGTGCGCATCGCGACCCGGATGCAACCAGGGAGCTGGTTGTCGGCGCCCGGGAGCGCGGGATCAAGGTGGTGATCGCCGGGGCCGGCATGAGCGCAGCCCTGCCCGGTTTTTGCGCCTCTTATACCGAGCTGCCGGTTATCGGGGTCCCCATCGCCTCCGGAGCGCTGGCTGGAATAGACGCCCTGTTGTCGATTACACAGATGCCGTCCGGAGTGCCGGTGGCAGCGGTGGGTATCGACGGGGCCGTGAACGCGGCGCATCTGGCTGTGCGTATTATCAGGACGTGCAGTGATTGAGCGATTGATCATTCTCGAGAGCGGCAGGATCGAAAACGCCTGGGTCGAGGAAACAGTAAGCCTGCTGGCCGGTTCCGCAGTAGTGGTTCACCCTACCGAGACGGTCCACGGCCTGGGATGCCGTTACGACAGCAGCCCGGCTCTCGAGCGGATCAGCCGGCTCAAGGGCCGTGATCCAGGCAAGCCGATGATCTTTCTGCTACCAGGGAGTGCATGGCTGGAGAATCTCTGCGGGGAAATCCCCCGGCTGTCCCGCAAGCTGGTCGGTCTTTACTGGCCCGGGCCGCTGACCCTGGTACTCAGAACCGCCGCGAGCGCCCGCAGCAGAGTCCCCTGGCTGGGCGAGACAGTCGCCGTACGCCAATGCGGGCACCCGTTCACCGCCAGGGTGCTGGCCGAGCTCGACCTGCCGATAGCCTCTACCAGTCTCAACCTTTCGGGGCAGCCGGCTCCAGGCGACCCCCTGCAAAGCCTTGAAATCCTGAAAACCCGCTGGGAATCCGAACCCTGCTTGCGACCGGAGCTGGCAGTGATCGACAGAATGGGATCCACCGGGAAAAACAGTAATAAAGAGCTTCCTTCGACCATCCTGGCTGTCGAACCGAACAGTGCAGTGCGTGTTATCCGCCGGGGAGCCTGCCCCTTGAGCGAGATTTTCAGTAAAGCCGGCATCGATCCCGCTGCGGTAGAATATTTATAAGCGCTGAAGACTCCACTTGAGCTGGCTCAGGGAAAATCTTCGATTGTTAAGGTATTTGCCGATGATCTATTATTCGCTCGCTAGCCCCGCAGCAAGCTGCGAGGAATGTGTTCGCTAGCCAATTCAACCTGGCTTGGACCGGTCATGAAAAAGGGAGCAAAGATCCACATCCTGATCGTCTGCACCGGGAACACCTGCCGGAGCCCAATGGCCAAGGCGATTCTGGAAAAACTGCTCAAAGAGAAAAAGTTGAAAATAAAGGTGGCGGTCAATTCCGCCGGGATCATCTCGCTGGGAGGCTCCCCGGCCAGCAGGACAGCCGTGGAAGTCTGCCGGGAGAACGGTGTAGACCTCTCGGGCCATCAGAGCAAGCGCCTGACTGAAAACCTGATCCAGGATGCCGATTTAATCATCGTCATGGAGCAGATGCATCAAGAGCTGCTGCTGAAAAGCAGTGCTGTGGCGCAACAAAAAATCAGGCTGCTGTCCGAGTTCGCGGCAGACCGGTCAGTCGGATCGGAGATCAGGGACCCGTACGGCGGTGATAAATACCACTACGAACAAGCCTACAGGGACATCGAGCTGTGCCTGCAAGGCCTGGTTTCTTCCCTGGAAGGCAGTATTACAGTCTAGTAAAGCGGGTTTATTAGATTTATATTTGACTTAAAGTGCTATCTGAAATAGATTATTATTGAATTGAACACTCGGGCGCTTTCCCCGCGAACTGCGGGGAGCCTTCAGTTTCGCTACTTTATCCTTGCGCTGAAGCGGGCCAATCCGGCCCATGTCAACCCAAAGAGAACAGCTCATCGCAGATCGCCGGTCCGCTGGTCCCGGCCGAATCGCGAAGCAGCCGATTAAATCCTGTTTTTATAAGGATATATCTTCGTGAAAAAGAACCACCTGACAATTATTTTTATGAAAGATACCAACCGGCCTCTCACCCTGGAGATCTCGATCCGGTTTATCATACTGATGGTGGCTGCCTTTGTGGTCTTCAGCTCGACTTACATCTTTTTCATTCATGGATACCACACCCTGAGCCAGGACAATAAGGAACTCGAGGTCAAGATCCGCACGCTGAAATTTCAGATCAGCAAACTCGAGAGCGATATCAGCAAGCTGAGCCAGGAAGGCTCACCGACTATCAGTTCGATGGGACTGGGCGGCACGGCTATAGTCTTGAAGGACTCGGTGGTGAATAAACGGGAAATTGACGTGCGGGATTTGAGGCTGGAAGCCAACCCGATCAACGGTAAGCTCAATTTCTTTTTTGTGCTGGATAACACTACCGATGACAATCACATGGTCAGGGGCTATGTATTCGTGGTTCTGAAAGACCTGGAGAACCAGCAATACTACAAATCGTATCCGGCAATAAAATTCAAGGACGGGATACCGCTCAGTTTTGCTAATGGCGACCCTTATGCCATTAAGCGGTTCAAGGAATACCGTGGGACATTGCCGCTGGAAAAAGAGGCGGACCTGATCGAGATTCTTATTTATTCAGACATCGGAGAGCTCCTGCTCAGGATCCGGCACGAGCTCTGATTTGCGTTGATGATCAAGTCAGATCTTTAGCGAGGAAATAAATGTTCAATAAAAAAAAGAAGATTGTTATCGACAGTATCAGCAGTGTCCTCGGAGAATCCACCAGGCTCAACGGGAAACTTGTTTTTTCCGGGACCATGAGGATTGACGGTAATATCAAAGGGGAGATTGCCGCCAAACAGGAAAAAGGCATTCATAACACACTGATAGTTGGAGAAAAGGCCTGGATCAACGGGGATGTCCGCGTGGACACCGTGATCAACAGCGGCCGGATCAACGGAAATGTCTATGCCGCCACGCGGATTGCCATCCACGAACCCGGCCAATTGATAGGCGACGTGCAGACCAGTGAGCTGACAGTTGAAGAAGGGGTCGTTTTCAACGGCAAGTGCAACATGATCCGGTGAAGCGGGCCGCATTTCGCAGGGAAGGAACTCATTCATCCAAAGGCCGGTTGTTTCCGCCGAACGAGGGAGGCTCTTATGCTTAAAATAAAGATTATCGGTGCCCTGATACTCTTGACCGGTTTATTGCTAGCCATGCCGGGTTGCGAGATCAAACCTCCGGCGCAGGGGGAAAAGCTTTCGGAAGTCGAGCAATTGTACGATCAGGAAAATTACAAGGATGCCATGAATGTCGCCCGCTATAATTTAAAAGACGATCCGAAAGATCCCGCCTCGGTGATCACCGTCTGGAAGATCCAGATGCTCCAGGGGAGCGACACTAAATTATATGCCCAGCAGCTTTTCAAAGCGGTCAGGGAGAGACTGCCCGAGTTCGGCAGCGACCTGATCCCGTACCTGGGCAGGGGACTGACCAAGGATGAGAACAACCCGGTCCGCCTGTTCTGCCTGCTCTGTCTCACTGAATTGCCGGAAACGGCCTCGAGCGAGCAGATAGCCAAGGTTCTGGAACCCGGCTACACTTTGGGAGCCAAAACCAGCGATGTCATCCTAGATGACCTTCAGGTTGAGGCGGCCCTGATGCTGGGGATGCGCAGGTATACCCCTGCTTACGAGGGGATAGTGGCCCTGACCGGGAGCGGGAATGCCGCGACCCGTGGTGAGGCCGTTATGGCGCTGGGCTACCTGGGAGACCAGCGGGCCCTGCCGGTGCTCGAAGAATTGACCAAAAACAGCGAGGTAGCCGCCAAGGCGGATTCGGCCATCGCCCTGATCAAGGGTCAATGACAGACCCATGTCCCGGTACGATCCTGAAAAGGCCGGCTCCCTGGCGGGAGCCGGCCTTTTTCTAGAGCGAGTTTGAATATTATAGAAT
>JAFGTO010000133.1 GCA_016934095.1 Candidatus Glassiibacteriota bacterium | reverse complement strand
CTACCTGGATGACCCGACCAGCGAGTATTATGTCTTCCCCAACGAGAAGGGCGACCGCGTTCCGGAGATCGAGGATGTCCAGGACCTGGTCGAGATAGTGCTTGCCGAGGAGGGGCTTTCCTCTGTAGTGGCCACCTACAAGCGCTACCGCAAGATGCGCCAGCTGGCCCGCAAGAGGATCAAGGTCCGCCACGGCCTGAGCGGGAACATGGACCCTACCGATGCCAGCCTGCTCCTGGTGGAGTCGATCACCGACGGGGTGGTCCACCCCTGGGACCGCCACAGGATCACCCGCCAGCTTATCAAGGAGACCGGGCTTTCCACCGAGGTGGCCAACTCGGTGGCCAAGGCCGTGGAAAACCGGATCATCGACGGTGAGTTTTCCACGGTCAACACCGCGCTGATCCGTGAGCTGGTCAACAACGAGCTCTACGAGCGCGGCTGCAAGGCACAACTCAAGGACCTCAACATTTACGCCGTCCCCCTGGATTTTGTCGAGACCCTGATCTCGCTGAAAAGCTCCGAGAACAGCAACATAGTCAACAACAACCCCGAAGCCGTCAACCTCTCGATCGCAGAACTGGTGCTCAAGCAGTGGGCCTTGGACAAGGTCTACTCGGCGGAGGTCAAGCGCGCCCACGATACCGGTGCGGTCCACATCCACGATCTAGGCTACCCGCACCGGGTCTACTGCAGCAGCCACAGCCTGGAGTATATCAAGAAATACGGTCTCACCGGCCTGGAAAACCTCAACACCGAGAGCAAGCCGGCCCGCAGCGCCTCCGTGCTGACCGGGCACCTCAATACCTTCCTGGCCTCGATGCAGGCCAACTATGCCGGGGCCCTGGGGATCGGCTATATCAACGTGTTCTACGCCCCGCTGATTGAGGGCCTGGGAGTCAAAGAGCTGAAGCAGATCGCCCAGGAGCTCATCTTCAACGGCTCGCAGAACGCTTTCAGCCGGGGCGGCCAGACACTTTTCCTCGATTTCAACATCCATTCCGGCGTACCCAGCTACCTGAAAAAAGTCCCGGCGTTGGGCCCGGGAGGCCGCTACAGGCTGCGCCTGCCGGACGGCTCGAGAGCCGAGCTCGAAGAAGTCAGGCAAGGGGAAACCGACACCAGGGGCAACCGGCTGATGCACCTGGTGCTCGACCGCAACGGAAGCGACCCGCGGGTGGTCTACCGCGAGCTGCTGGATGAAAGCACGGGGTCGATCGTGGTAGACAAATCCCTGGCGGCGGAGTTGAAAGCCCGGGGCGAGCGGCTGGTAACTTACGGCGACTACGAGGAAACTGCCCGGGAGTTCGCCACGGCCATCCTGGAAGTCTACGGCGAGGGAGACCGCCACGGCAGGATGTTCGAGTTCCCCAAGTGCGACTTCCATGTCAACGTGGACTCGTTCAGCAACCCGGAGGAGAATGCGATCCTCAGGCTCGCCTGCGAGCTGGCCAGCAAGAACGGCTCGACCTATTTCGTTTTCGACCGGGACGAGGTGACCCTGAGCGCCTGCTGCCGTCTGCGTACCACGATCAGCGACAACTACATGCTCTTGCACCCGGAGAGCATGCGTTTTTGCGGTTTCCAGAACGTGACTATCAACTTGCCGCAGGCTGCTTACCGGGCAGCCCGGGCAGGTGAAATCACCTTGGAGAGCTTTACCGAGGAAGTCCTCAGGACCATGGACCTGGCCATGGAGGCCCACCTGCAGAAGCGGGAGAGTATCGAACGGATGATGTCCGGGCCGGGGCGCCCGCTGTGGCAGATCGGCAAGCTTTCCAATGACGGGCGGCCTTATATCAGCTTGGACGAGGCGACTTATATCATCGGGATTATCGGGCTCAACGATGCGGTGAAATTCATTACCGGCAAAGAGCTCCACCAGGGGGAAGAAGCAGTGGAGCTCGGGCTCAAGGTGATAGCCTCGATGTTCCTCAAGACCAAGAAACTCTCCGAAAAGCACAAGTTGCTGGTCACTCTCGAAGAGACCCCGGCCGAGAGCGCTGCCCGCCGGCTGGCCAAGACCGACATGATCTATTTCAAAAAGAAGGCCGCCCCGATAGTCAAGGGATCGATCGAGGAGGACACGGTCTACTACACCAACTCGGTCCACCTGGCCCCCGAGGCCCAGGTTACCCTGGCGGAGAGGATCCGGCTCCAGGCCAGGTTCCACCCCATGATCGAATCGGGAGCGATCACCCATGCTTTCATCGGCGAGGAACATCCGGACGCCGAGACTATCTACCGGATGGTGCGCAATACTTTCTACAAGACCCAGAGCGCGCAGCTTACGATCAGCCCTGAGTTCACTTTCTGCCGCAACTGCCAGGAGATCAGCCGCGGTCTCAAGGAGCGCTGCCCCGCCTGCGACAGCGACAATGTATTCGGAGAGACCCGCGTAGTCGGTTATTTCAGCAAGATCGAAAACTGGAACAAATCCAAAGCCGAGGGCGAGCTTCTCGACCGCCAAAGGGGTAACTACCTGGTCGAGGGCGACAATGTTTTCACATCTGCGGTGATTACCGCTGAAGAACTGTCGGGAGATGAAGAATGAAACGGTTTCAGGTAGCGGTATTCGGCAAACAGGGCTGCGACAAGTGCAGGGTACTGAAAAACCGCCTGAAAAAAATTCTGGCGGAAGACCCGTACGCAGATTTCGAGTTGATTTACTATGACCTGGGTACGGTGGAGGGCCTGGTCCGTTTCTGCCAGTGCGAAACGCTCAACCCGCAGCGCATACCCAGTTTCATGGTTTTCGGCAAAGAGGAGGGCCCGGAAGGCACCGTGCTGAGACCGCTCAGCCACCGGGCGGAAATGCCCGGGCCGGCGTTCGAGCTGGTGGAGACCCTGCTCAGCCTCGAGACCGATTATGCTTCCACCGGTACCCTGACACCCGGGGTGATCCGCCGGGTGCTGGATACCGCACTGAAAAATCAGGAGACAAAAATCCAGGTATTATGAATCCTGAATCCGGCAATTTGATTCAGCAGCAGACCAGGCAGAGCCCGGTCTACGCCCTGCTGCGCAAGCCTAGCTTTATCGATTTCCCCGGCTGCCTCTGCCGGGTGCTGTTTGTCTCGGGCTGCAACTTGCGCTGCAAATTCTGCCACAACTTCGACCTGGTGAACCCCAAAGAAAAAAACATCGAGTGGGAGCGCCTGGGGAAAATACTGTTAATCAGCCGCGAGAACTGGATCGAGGGAGTGTGTATCACCGGCGGGGAGCCGACCCTGCATCCGAAGCTGAGCGAGCTGATCCTCTGGCTGAAAAAACTGGGCTTCAAGGTGAAGCTCGACACCAACGGCACCCTGCCCGAGGTCCTGGGCGAGGTCCTGCCGCTGGTGGATTATGTCGCCATGGACTACAAGGCGCCGCTGGAGAGCTACCCCGGGATTACCGACCGGCCGGGCCTGTGCCTGGAGCGGATCGCTGAAAGCAAGGAGCTGATCCTGGAATGGGGCGGGGACTACGAGTTCCGCACCACGGTGATCGAGGGCCTGCACACGGCCCAGGACATGCGGGCGATCTGCCGGGAGCTCGAGGGCGCCCGGCGCTACGTGCTCCAGGCTTTCGTGCCCGCACCGGGAATGGATGCAGGCAACGGGCTTCCCCGCAAGCGCACTCCGATAGCACTGCTGCGGCAATACCATGAGATTTGCAGGGAATACTTCGAGGAACCCATCTTACGGGGCGGATAAATTTGAATTTACAGCTTGAGCTCCCCTTTCAGCTCGATGCGCAGGGCGTGGATGCCCCGTCCTACGCCCACCCGGGAGATGCAGGGTTCGACCTGAGAGCCAGCGCCGGGTGCGAGCTGCCCGCCCTGGGCCGCTGCACCGTGCCTACCGGTTTACGCTTCGCCATCCCCGCGGGTTTTGCCGGGCTGGTCCGGGACCGCAGCGGCCTGGCCGCCAGGCACGGTATCCACTGCCTGGCCGGCGTGATCGACTCGGGTTACCGGGGAGAGGTCAAAGTCGTGCTGCAAAACCTCGGCGAGCAGCCGTTCACCGTGGAAAAGGGGATGCGGATCGCCCAGTTGCTGCTGATACCGGTAGCCGCCGCAGCGCTGGTCCGGGTGGAGGACCTGGATGGTTCCTCCCGCGGCGAGGGGGGGTTCGGCAGCACCGGCCTCCAGTAAGAGAAAAGGTGTAACGCGGGGACACAGCTAAGCCCCGGGAGGATTCTTGCCAGGCCTCCCGGGGCTTGCTGTTATCAGGACTATTTTTGCTTTTGCAGCCGGTTGCCGTAACGAATGGCCTGTCCGTCCGCGCCCGGTCGCCGGAAATAATTGACACAGTGGAGAACAAAATGTTATTCTTAAAACAAAAAGTAGTCTTTTTTGTAAGGATTAAGGATCAAGTATCTTAAAAGTTGAAAAAAACCTCGCCGCTGCCGGACATATTATCAAAATATTGAGCGGGAATACTGCTATGAAGATTGCTTCTGCATGGTCCGTTCAGCCTGATGAGTGCCTGGCTGCAACAGAAGCTTACGAGATGTTGCTCGAGAAGCTTCAAGGGGTCCCGCATTTTATTTTCCTGCACAGCTCCTGCAGCTATGACAACAGAGAACTTATAAAGCGCTTGCGGGCACTGGCGCCTGAAGTCCCTCTGCAGGGCGGCACCTCCTGTCGGGGAGTAATGACAGAGTCCGGATTCCACGGCCAGGACAGTAAGGGAATGGGTCTGCTGGGTGTATTCGACCCGGATGGCAACTATGGTGCAGGTATCTGCGAGTCGAGGGGAGACCCCGAAACGGCGACCCGGTCCGCTTTGGAACAGGCGCTCAATGAGGCCTCCAGGCCCGGGGAGCTCCCGGTCGCCGTTGTCATTTCCAGCTATCCCGGCCATGAGGAGCGCGTGATCAGGGCAATCGAAAAGTATCTCGGTCCCGGGGTGCCCATTATCGGGGGAACCACCGCAGACAATGACATGACCGGCCAGTGGCAGCAGTTTGCCGATGACCGGGTCCTCCGCAATGCGGTTTCCATCGGAGCTCTCTTCCCTTCGGGCGAGGTCGGCTATGGGTTCCATAGCGGTTACGAGCCTACCGGCTGCCGGGGCCGGGCCACCCGTGCCGAGGGTCGTGTACTCTATGAGATCGATAACCGGCCTGCCGCGCGAGTGTACAATGAATGGACGGAAGGACTGATATCGGATATCTTGCCTGGGGGTGGGAGCCTGGTTCCTTTGGTTTCCTTGAGGCCCCTCGGAAGGCCGGTGGGCCAGGTAGGCAGCATTTCATATTTCAGGCTCTCTTACCCGGTAGAAGCCCTGGCCGATGAAGCCCTGAAAGTCTTTACAGAAATAAAGGAAGGTGATGAAGTGTTTTTGATGAAAGGCACTCATGAGAACCTGGTGAACCGTGCCGGGAGAGTCGCCGAAGAGGCCGTGGAGGCCTCTCCTTTCAAGGCCGATGAGATTCAGGGAGCTCTCGTGCTTTTTTGCACGGGATGCATGCTTATCGTGCAGGACAGTATATCTGAAGTTGTGTCAGGCCTGCAGTCAGGCTTGAACCGGGCCCCCTTTCTCGGTGCTTTCACTCTTGGTGAACAAGGCTGCTTTATCGGTGGGGAAAACAGGCATGGTAACCTGATGATTGCCGTTCTTGTTTTCGGACCTTTTAAGACGGATTAGATAATGGATACTTCGGAAGAGCTGCGGGAAGCGCTGCTGAATTTGGAGGAAGCCAGAAAAAGGGAAGAACATCAACGACACATAGCAGAATCTCTGTTGAACGGCTTGCGGGTTATTGTCCTGACCAAAGATCCACACGAGCTGTTTGAAAAACTGTTCAAGGTTTTTCAGCAGCCGCTGGGCTTTGAAGCCGCCGCTGTCCTGACCATGAAAGAGGACGGGCTGTTTAAGCTCGAGGCTGCTTCCGATGAAGTGTTTTCCGGCACTGTATGGCGGCCTGCAGCGATGTTGAAGCGCGTTATCAAGGGCCAGCCGGTAGCGGCATTCGATACGGAACTCATAGAAGAGTGGCGTTCCCAGCCGCAGAGAGTGAGGCAGGCCGTGCGCTCGGCACTTCATTTTTCAATTCACACGGACGAGCGGAAAGCTCTTTTTATTTGCACTCATTCCGAGAGAGGGCACTTCTCCCGCGAACACCTCACCCTGGCCCGCCGTTTCTCGATACTTGCCAGTCAGGCCTTGCAAAAACTCGAGTTCGAGTCCAAGCTGGCCAACCTGGAGGAAAAGCTCGAGACAGAAGCAAAATTGGCTCTGCTCAACCAGAGGTTAATCGAGAGTGAAAAGAAGCTCGCCAGAGCTAAGAAAATGGAAGCTGTCGGGCTCCTGGCCGGCGGGGTCGCTCACGATTTGAACAATATCCTTTCAGGTATTGTCAGTTATCCTCAGTTACTTCTGTTACAGGGTGGTCTGCCCGCCGGACACAGACAGGCCATCCAGACAATACACCAGGCAGGACTCAGGGCCGCCGCAGTCGTAGAAGACCTTCTTACCCTGGCCAGGGGAGTGGCAAGCCATAAAGAACCGGTAAAGCTGAATCATATTATCGAGGAATACCTTCACTCCCCCGAGTATAAAAATCTTATAAATTCGCGGCGTGATATCTCGGTTAAAGTCGATCTGGACCCCGAGCTGCTGAATATCCGGGCCTCGCGCTTTCATGTCGAAAAAGTCATCATGAATCTGATCTCGAACGCTGCCGAGGCTGTAGAGAACAAATCCGGCGGCTGTATCGTAATCTCGACGGAAAACCGTTATGTGGACAGGCCGTTGAAGTGTTATGAAGATATCCGCGCAGGCGAGTATGCTGCCCTGATTGTCTCAGACAATGGCTCCGGGGTGCGGGAAGAAGACCTGGACAGGATTTTCGAGCCGTTTTACACAACCAAGGTGATGGGCAAAAGCGGCACCGGATTAGGTCTGTCGGTCGTCTGGAATACGGTACAGGACCATGACGGTTATATCGATATCACCAGTAATGGAGAAGGTACGGTATTCAACCTTTATTTCCCGATAACCAGGGAAGATATCATAATACAGGCTGCGGCGGTCCCTGTCGAAGAGCTGAAAGGACAGGGACAAAAAATCCTGGTTGTCGATGATTTGGCGCAACAGAGAGAAATTGCCTGCTCTATCCTGACCGCCCTGGGTTATGAAGTAGATACGGTTTCCAGTGGTGAAGAGGCTGTGAAATATCTGAAGAGTCATACCGTGGATCTAGTCTTGCTTGATATGATTATGGCCCCCGGCATGAACGGCCGTGAGACTTACGAGAAGCTGATAAAGATACATCCCGGCCAGAAAGCCGTCATTGCCAGCGGGTTCTCCATGACGGACGATGTCAGGGCCGCCCAGAAATCAGGGGCCGGCCGCTATATCAAGAAACCTTATACCTTGGAAAAGATAGGCCTGGCAGTCAAGGAGGAGCTATCCTGAATTGGCCAGGGCGTACCCGGAGCAGGAAAGAACTTTTTTCCACTGGCATAGCCGGTATCCTTCCAGTCGGGTTTAACGGTAGCTTCCTTTTTCGTAGGCCGTGTCGAAAGCGGCCAGGATGTTTTCGGCAGGCGTGTTCTGCTGGATATTGTGGATGGTGTTGAACACGAACCCGCCGCCCGGCTTGAAGATCTCCACCCGCTCGGCGGCCTGGGCGGCCACCTCCTGCGGGGTGCCGAAAGCCAGCACCCGCTGGTTCTCCACCCCGCCGCCCCAGAAACAGACCCGCTCGCCGTACGCCTCTTTCAAACCGGCCGGGTCCATGTTGGCCGCACTGGTCTGCACCGGGTTGATCACCTCGACCCCGATCCCGATCATCTCGCCCAGCAGGTTGAAGATCGACCCGCAGCAGTGCTGGAATATTTTCAGCCTGCTGTCGGTGCCCCTGATATGGTCGATGTATTTCCCGTAGTAGGGCAGGACCAGGCTGCGGAACAGCTCCGGGTCGGCGAACTCGCCGCTCTGCATTCCGAAATCATCGTTGAACTTGGCGATGTCGAACCTGCCCGAGGTGGCCTGGTAATAGAGGTCGAAGTTGCGGCACATGCCCTCGACGGCTTTTTCATAGAGCTCGCGGACATAGTTTTCCTCGGTCATCAGGGTCACCAGCCAGTCATCGAATCCCCCGCCGCCGAAGCCGAAAAAAAGCTCCACCTGCGGCAGCTCGGCGATCACCGCGTAGTCTGTCTCGAGGTGCCAGAAAGCGGCCTGCTCCTCCAGGAAGCGCAGCTCCTCCTCGGCCAGAGGCGGGATCTCCCACTTGTCCGGGTCCACGTGGGCCGCGCCGGCGCCTTTCTCGAGCGAATCGAAGTAGAACCCTCCGGCCGGCATGCAGGCTATACGCCGGCCCCCGCGGTCGAGGATAAAGAGGTTGCCCCGGCTGTCCGACTCGGGATCGAGCGCGGCGCTCACCTTGACCCGGGTCCCATTGTTCAGGGTCCAGTCCCTGCGGCCCAGGTTCGGCACCCCGAAAGCCACTGTCCTCGCCCTCAGGGCGACCACGTCCGAGTGCAGGCGCCGTCTCACCGGCTCCTCGACCTCGGCCAGCATCTGGTAGATGTCATAGACAAAGGTCTCGCCGTCCAGGCCCAGGAGCTTTTTCAGCTCGTGGTAGGCTGCGGCCATGATCCCGCTCTGGCGGGTGGAGCCGAAATCGATCGGCACCCGGTCCGGCTCGCGGCGCTCGATGGCTGCCAGTACTCTTTCTCTGGAGTTCATTTCCCTCCATGCCTCCCGCAGGTCAAAACCTGTAAGCCTCCGGGAGATACCGCTCTATCAGCTCGCGGGTCAGGGCATTGTTCTCGATCACCTCTGCGTAGAATTCGGCGCTCGGCTTGACTTTCCGCTCGAGTGTCCTGTAGTCCACGCCCACCAGGCCGAAGCGCGGCCGGAACCCGCAGGCCCACTCGAAGTTGTCCAGCAGCGACCAGTGCAGGTAGCCGCGGACATCCAGGCCCATCCCGAGGGCGGCGGCCACGGCGCGCAGGTGCTCGACCAGGTAGCGCACCCTCTCGAAATCGTCATCCGTGGCGATACCGTTCTCCGAGACGAACAGCGGCACACCCTGCCTGGAGTAGCGCTCCAGGGACTTGACCAGCCCCTCCGGCGCCCAGGTCCATTTCATTCCGCTGACCCGCTGTCCGGGCAGGGGCTCTGCCAGGCCCCGCGGGCTGCGGCTGTCCACCCAGTTCTCGGTGTAGTAGTTGACACCCCAGAAGTCACAACTGTTCCTCAGACCGTCCACTTGCTCATCCTCGCCGACAGCAGGGTAACGGATCCATCCGCTGCCCACCGCCTCGAGATGCGACCCGGTCCAGAGGTAGTCGAACAGGTCGCTGTACAGGCGGTCCAGGAAATCGCTGTCGCGCCGGGGGCGGAACTCGCCGGTGGCCATCACCATGCCCACCTGCGCCCCGGGCAGGCTGGCCTTTATCGCCTCGCGGGCCGCGGCGTGTGCCTTGAGTTGACCGGCCAGCACACGGCAGGCCGCCTGCAGGTCTTTCTTCTCAGGCGGGAAAATCCCCCAGTACCAGCCCAGCAGGTTCACCTGGGGCTCGTTGAAAGTGGCCCAGTAATCCACCAGGCCGCCGTACTCCCGGGCGCACCTCCCGCAGAAAGCCGCGAAGTCGGCTTCCGCCCCCTCCCGGCCGAAGCTGCCTTTCTCGAAAAACCAGAGCGGGTCGGTGAAATGGTGCATGGTGAGCAACACTTTCATCCCCCGCTCCCTGAGGGCCTCGAGCACCCTGCGGTAGTGCTCCAGCTCTGCGGTATCGAAGACACCCTCTTGCGGGCAGACCCGGCTCCATTCGATACTCAGGCGGTGGATGTTGTGTTTCAGGCTCTGCGCCAGGTCGAAATCCTCCTCGTACTTGCGGTAGTGGCCGCAGGCATCCCCGCACTTTTCGCCGCGCTCGATCCTGCCCTCGAGCTGCTCGAAAGCCCACCACTGGTTATTGGTGTTGCCCCCCTCGACCTGGTAGGCGCTGGTGGATGCACCCCAGAGGAAGCCTTGCGGGAAATCTACCCTCTTGAACCCTTTTAAGTCGAACATTGTCAGTCCCTGTGGATGGTCAAGTTTCCAGCATAAATCTTGCTTAAGAGCCGTTATGGGATACGGGCCGCGTGGGGTCAAATTTAGACCTGCCTGCACGGATTGGCAAGCGCAAACTTATTTTACCGCGCCCCGGCAGATGGGCTGTCGCCCGGCCGGATTTTTATTGACTTTTAGCAGCGCGTTGAAATATTAAGCAGGGTTTAGGGGATACAGGCTGTCAAGGGCCGTTTCCACTCTTGGGACAACAACATGCGGCTAGAAAACTATAATTGCATAAAAGGTAGGAACTCATGCAATTACACTGGAAACGGCTTGCCTTGCCCTTGACAGCCCAAGAAGCAATAAATTTCACCACGGGGCGTTGAGGTATTTTTTCAACGCCCCTCTTGTCCCGGAGAAAGCTTTCCTGTTATGCAGGCCCGTACCCTGAAAATGACCTTGCCCGTGCTGTTACTGGCAGGCTGCGCTTATGCCGCGGGCGCCGGCGGACCGTGGACCCTGGGGCTGGATTTCAGCGGTTTTGTCGAGGCGGCCGCTCCGGAGCGGCTCTCGGTCGGCCCCGGCGGCGAGGTTTTCATCCTTGACCGGACCAATGCAGTGCTGTCCAGGGTTTCTCCGGAGACAGGCAAGGCGCTCTGGCAGATCGATGGGTCCGAGAGCGGGCGGCCGTTCGTGGACCCGGCCTTTCTCAGCCGGGGGGACGGGTTCTTTGTCTACCTCACCGACCGCGGCAGCCGCCGGATCTGGCGCATCGACTACCGGGGAGAGCTCCGCGGCAGCATCGACCTGCCTTTCGCTGAGGACCCGGTGCTGCTGGAGCTGGTTGCCGGGAGCCAGCTTGCGGTATATGACCGCTCCACGGCCCGGGTGCACCTGCTGGATGATTCCGGCCGCCCGCTGTGGTCCTTCGCCGCCGGGGGCGGCCGCCGGGCCGCCGAGCCCGTGGATATTGCAGTCTCCGCCGATGAAGCCAGGCTCTACCTGCTCTGGCCCGGGGGGAAAAGCCTTACCGAAGTTGACATCTTCGGCCGCACCGCGCGGGAGATCGGCCTGGAGTTCGAGAATTTCACACCCGCCAGGGTTACGGCCGCGGCTGCGGGCGGTAGCGAGTGGCTCTGCCTGACCGACCGCCGCAGCCGCCTGCTGATGCTGGAGACCGCCACCCGGGCCTGGAGTGAATTGCAGACAGGCCTCTCGCCGGTCTGGGACATCTGCGCCCCGGCCTCCCGCCCGGGTACTGTCTACCTGCTGGCAGGCAGTCCTGCCGTGCTTAAGGCAATCGACCTGGAGCAAGGGAAATGATACCCCGGCGGCCAGGCTACAGTCGCAGCCGCCCTGTTGCGCCGGGCAGTCTCAGGTCGCTGATTCTCCTGCTGACGGTGCTGGCGCTGGCCGGTTCCGCCCCCCGGGCCCCGGCCGGGGAACTCTCCGCCCGCCAGGTGCAGGTAAGCCGCTGCGATACCCTGGAGCTTGCCGGCAGGCCGCGGCAGGCGGCCCTCAGCTCCCGTTTTGTCATCCCCTCCTCGCTGCAGCTTTTCTGCGACACTACCCTGCTCAGTCCCGGACTTTACAGCCTGGACCCTGTCCGTGGCCTGGTATGCCTGGATTCGAGCCTGAGCTGCACCCGCCTGGTAGCCTCCTACCTGGCCTGGCCTTTCACTTTCCCGGACAGCTTCCGCCTGCGCGCATCTTTTGCCGATTCCCTCCCGGCGGCACCCCCGGCGGCGGAGCGAGCCGGTCCCGCCGCGGACAGCCTCGAGAGAAAAGAGGCTGCTTTCGGCTCGGGCCGGCCGGGTGAGG
>JAFGTO010000132.1 GCA_016934095.1 Candidatus Glassiibacteriota bacterium | reverse complement strand
GGCCGGATGGGTCAAGCCGGAGCGGGTGCTGCTGCACATTCCCTATTGGCGCACGGACGGTTATGATGAAAACTACCCCACTTTCCAGGCGAGCGAGGAAGGGAAAAAATTCATCGGCAAAGCCCGAGGAATGGGGTACCATGCCATGCCGCATTTCAACTCCATCGACATGGACCCCAGCAACCCGGTCTACAATTACATCCGCGATTTCCAGTACCGTGAAATCGAGAGCAAGAGGGTCCAGGGCTGGTCCTGGTACGACCACTCGTCCAAGCCGGTGCCTGAATCCAATGCCGCACGGATGAGGCACCGGCACCACAAGACCATGGTGAAAGTCCATCCCGGCCTGGGCATGTGGCGCTCTATCCTGGCGGAAAACATCCTGCCGGCCGCTGAGGAGCTGTCGCTGGAGGTCCTTTTCCTGGATGTTACCCTCTGCTCCTGGAACCTGCACAACAGCCTGGTGGACAACACTACTCCCACCGAGGGCATGAAGCGCCTGGAGGTCCTGATCGGAAGCCTGGGCAAAGGCTATGCAGTGGCCGGCGAGGGGCGAAATGAAATCACCATGCAGGACCAGGTTTTCTCCCAGGTTCACCTGTTCCGGAGCTCCGGGCCTAACGTCAAGGGCATAGAGCGCCTTAAGCCCTGCCCCCTGAGCGAGTTCCTCTTCGGCGGCTGGTGCCGCTCGTTCGGTTATTCCAGCCTGGGCGGCAGGACGCCTGCGGAGGAGCTGCGCATGCAGATGCACCTCGACTGGGGGGCTGTCCCCACTCTCACTGTCCAGTCCGCCGCGGAACTGGAAAAACCCAACCGGATGATGAAAAAGATCCTAACTCTGGCCGCCGAGTAGTCAGCGGAATCAAGGGAAATGAATTTCAGGGGAGGGAACGGGGATTGTTTAAAAAGTCTCTTCGTGGAGGATGTCTTCGAGAAGGCGCTTGGGCACGTGAAGCACTCCGGCATCGTCCTTCCAGTATCTCACGGAGTCCCTGAGAGGCTCGGTTACCGGGGATTCACCGGGGATCCCCAGGGCGAGCACGCTGTCCAGTATCCAGCCGTCGCCGGGCACGTTCAGCACCTTTGCCAGGGCCGGGCGGTCGATGTTCCCCATCCAGCAGGAACCCAGTCCTTCCGCCCGGGCGGCAAGGATCATGGTCATCACTGCCGCGGCAACATCATAAGGAGCGCCGTCGGGAGCGATCTGCCTGTTGACCAGGGTAACGATAAAAGCACCGGGACCGCGGCCATCTGGCGGGTTGCCCGCCGGATGGATATAAGCCGCCCATTTGACATGGCTGGCTAATTTGGCAACTAATTCGGGTTTCGAGACTGCGATGAACTCCAGAGGCTGGCAATTTCCCCCGGAAGGTGCCAGCCGGGCGGCATCGACCAGGCGTGTCAGCAACCGGATCCCCACCGGCGCACCGCTGAACCGGCGAATGGTCCTTCGTCCCTTTATTGCATCATAAACATCCATACCCCGCTCCGCATGACAGTCCGTATTCAGCCGGTTTTCGTACGGGCTTCCAGGATACTTTGTAATTCATCACTGAGCCGTTCGATTTTATACGGTTTGCGGACTACCCCGGTAAAACCGTATTTCCTGAAGTTGGCTATTACAGGGTCGTTGGAATATCCGCTGGAGACGATGGCTTTAACTTCGGGGTCTATCTCGAGCAGTTTCCTGATCGTATCTTTACCTCCCATCCCGCCCCGGATAGTCAGGTCCAGAATAACTGCATCCAATGGCTTTCCCTCAGAGAAGGCATCTTGATACAGCTCGACCGCGTCTTCACCTTTTTCAGCAAGCAGGACCTCATGCCCCATGAGCTTGAGCGCTCTGCCGATAGTAGTTCTCACAGTATCGTCGTCATCCATGATCAGAATTTTACCCTTGTAAGCAGAGGACAGGCTTATTTTTTTCTCTACTGCCCGGGCTTTTTTCCCGGAAGCCGGCAGGTAGATGTTGAATGCGGTGCCGATTCCCTGCACGGATTCTACGGCAATGTGCCCATCGTGTCTTTTTACGATTGAATAGGCGGTGGCCAGCCCCAGTCCGCTGCCTTTTTGCTTGGTGGTGAAATAGGGATCGAAGATCTTGGAGAGGACTTTTGACGGTATACCTATGCCCTGGTCGATAATGGTGATATTGATATATTTGCCATCAGCCAGCGTGGGGAACTGGTGGGGCTCGACAGTAACGTTTTCCAAGCGGATGTCGATTGTCCCGCCTTCCGGCATTGCCTGGTCTGCATTGATAACCAGGTTGTTGATCACCTGGCTGATCTGACCCTCATCCCCCTCTACCGGCCAGATGTCTTTTTCAAAGTAAAAATTGCATCTTACATTGGAACCCCTGAGTGCAAAATCGGCTGTCTCCTTGACCAGGTCGGGCAGCCGGATCGTTTTCATATCGGGAGCTCCGCCCTTGGAAAAAGTCAGCAGCTGTTGTGTCAAGTCCTTAGCTCTAAGGCAGGCGTGCACTGCCGTTGACAACAGGCTGTCAACCTGTTCTTTTTTATCTGCCTGCATTTTTGCCATTTCGATATTGCTCAAAATAGAGGTCAGGATATTATTGAAATCATGGGCTATACCGCCGGCGAGCAGGCCGATCGATTCAAGCTTGGAGGCCCTTGCACGCTCTTCCTCCAACTGTTTGCGCTCGGAAATGTCAACGATAATGCCTCGTAAGCCGACAACTTTGTCGCCGGAGACAATCGGAGAGGAATACAGGAGGATAGGGCTGAGAGTACCATCTTTTTTAACCGCACGGTATTCGTAGTCTTGGGTGGTTTCTCCCCTGAGGCGTTTTTTGAAATTTTCCATAGCGTTTGCCCGCTCTTCGGGCGCGAGCATTTGAAAAGCGCTCAGGCCTTTTTCAAAATCGCTCCTGCTGTAGCCGAACCAATCGAAAGCGTGTGAATTAGCATACGTGAGGTTGCCGCTCAGGTCGCACTCGAAGACAGTCTGTGGTAGGGACTCGGCCAGCACCTTGAACCGCTCCTCGCTCTGTCTCAGGGCCTCTTCGGCTTGTTTCTGCTCGGTGATGTCTTTGACATGTTCGACAGCACCGACAATATCGCCATTGTCATCCCGCAGAGGATAAGCGGAAAGCTCGAACCAGCCTGAAGGGTTATCTTCCGAGGGGTACGGCACTGTCTCCCTGTGGGGTCTGCCGGTCTCCATCGTAGGGATTGCCGGGCACCACGGGCATTCAGTGGACCTTCTCTGAAAAGCTGAATAACATTTCTTTCCGACCAGCGGCATCCCCGGGGCGTATTTATTTTCCATCCACTGATTGATTTTGATTACGTTAAGGTCCCGGTCCCGGACGCTGATACCATCCTGGATCGCATTGAAAACAGTCTCATTAAATTGCTCGTTTTCCCTCAAGGCTTTCTGGGTCCGGTTAAGTGCGGTGATATCGTTCCCGATACAGATTATCTCGGCCACTTTCCCCTGCTTGTCGTAGACAGGCTTGTTGGTCCAGGAGATCCAGACCCTTTCGCCGTTACGGCGCATGTTTTCGTTTTCGTTCCTGAAAAAGTTCTCGGGATGTCTTCCGATATCCAGCACCATTTTTTTCAGGTCGCGGCCGGAAGTATCGGTTTCAGGCACTATGGTACCCACCACGTTTCTCCCGGTTATTTCCTCTTCCGAATAGCCGAAAAAAGCCTGGGCGTACTCGTTGAAAAAGGTAACCACTCCCCGGGTGTCCATTTTCAGGATGATGCTGTTGGCGTTCTGGACCAGCTCCCTGTATTTTTCCTCGCTTTGTTTAAGGGCTTCTTCGGTATGTTTCCGTACGGCGTTTTCCTTAATGAGGACATTCATGGCTACGGCCATGTCCGCCCGGGTAGCATGGTCGGTCGAAAGCAGGTTTTCTATTTCTTTCTCGATCGAGCGGTCCGAAGGATGCACTTCGAACTCGTCATATTCATCGCCCCGGGCGATGAACGCGGTCTGGTCCGCCCAGCAGTCGGTCCCGAACAGTTGCGAGCAGAAGCCGGCCATTTTGCCAGCCAGCATCCCGCTTCCCCAGCAGACACCCAGGGCCTTCTGGTAGAGGCCCTCCCAGGTGTTCCACGCCCGGAATTTACATTTTTTCTTTTTCCTGTCGACCGAGACCAGCTTCCAGCTTCCCCATCCCGCTGCTGCGGCTATGTTGGCGATGGCTTGAAAACCTTCCCTGAAGTCCGGGTAGCTGGAAATCACCTGCCAATCCGCTTCGACACTCTTTCGTCCCTCGCTTTGCAGGGCCAGGGCAAAACGCTCGGTCCCCACCATGGATTGCATACCGGCCATCAGACCCTTCAGGGTCGTATCGATCCACAACATGGCAACCGGCAGGTCTTCGAAAGTGCAGGTGCCTTTGGCGGAATCCCATTCGATATCGATGCCGGATACATTCAGCTTGCCGGCCTGGTTCTCAATCGAATCCGGGCCTGTCCCGGGAACCACCTCGTTACGATGTCCCGGTTCCCCGGCCGTTTTCTTTCCAGGCGTCTTGTCGGGTTTTCCCTTGGATCGCATCTTTAAAACTCCTCGTTGGTCTCGGCCACTTAATTCCGCAGCAGTCAATAATATAACATAGTGGAGAAAAAGATACAATTATAATATTCCATTTTATACTAAAGGTTTTACTTCATTAGTAATAATTACAATACCCGATAATGTCAAGGAATATTAAGGATATTCAGCCCGAGGCAATAATTGAAAGTTTAGGGAAACAATAAATCCGCTACCAATCCGGAGCAGGTCAACGGGATGCACTCGTAACAACCGTTGCATTAACCAGCACAGCGGCGGGAGATGAGCCGCAACAGCCGCTGCCGACCGTGAAGGCTGGCCAGGAGGTGATTCTTGGGATGCTTACCCACCCGGATGTGATATTATTACGAGTGGTAAGAAGCCTGGAGAGAGAAGAAGGGCGAAAGGCTCGACTTCCAAGGTAATGAGAAATAAACCGGGAAAGGCAGGGATTTTTATGGGGCCGGCTGCCTGTCAACCGCTTTCCTGCAGGATTTCGAGCAGCTCGCTGTCGGTCAGGGCCACCGGGTTGCCTTTCATACTGCTAGACTTCAGGGACTTGGCGACCGCCGCCGGGAAATCCTTTTCCTGCAGCCCGAACCCGGCCAGCGGAGGCACTTTTAACTCCCTGCAAAGCTCCTGCACCCATCCGATGCCATCCGCAGCCCGGGCCGCAGCCTCTCCGGTAAGCAGCCGGGCGACCTCATCGTAGCGGGCCAGGGCAGGCGAGCCGGCTGCGCGCCTCTGCAGTGCCTGCACGTTTTTCTCCATGACCGGCGGCAGCAGCCTGGCGCAGATTACCCCGTGCGGAGCGGAGGTCATGCCGCCCAGCGGGCCGGCGAAACCGTGTACCGCCCCCAGCCTGGCATTGGCCAGGGCCAGGCCGCCGAACAGGCTCGCCAGGGACATGTCTTCACGGGCCGCCCGGTCTGAGCCATCCTCAAAGGCGGCCCTCAGGGAGCGGCCCGCCCTCCGGATGCCCTCCCGGCAGATGCAGTCCGTCAGCGGGTTCGAGCTGTTGGAGACATAGGCTTCCACGAGCTGGGTCAGGGCATCCAGGCCGGTGGCGGCGGTTACTGCCGGGGGCATCGAATGGGTCAGCAGCGGGTCGACCACAGCCAGGCTGGGCAGCATCAGTGGGCTGCGCAGACTGACTTTCACCCCGTGTGCGGGCAGGCCGAGCACTGCGTTGCGCGTAACCTCGGCGCCGGTTCCCGCAGTGGTCGGTATCGCGATGACCGGAGCCGGGGCCAGGGCCAGTGGTTTGCCTGGGCTTGCCACTTC
>JAFGTO010000131.1 GCA_016934095.1 Candidatus Glassiibacteriota bacterium | reverse complement strand
CCGAACAGCAGCACGATATAGAAAGCGTAGAACAGCAGGCGGTAGAAAGGAAAGAGTTGGTTGTGGCGTAAGACATGGCTGCGGCCGGTCTCGATGTCCTGGCTGGTGAAGTGGCGCAGGACTTCCGCGCGGCGCTGCGGGCTGGTGTCGCCGTGCTCGCGCATCAGGTAGACCGCTGCATCCCAGGCCAGGAAAGGCGCGATCAGTATTATTACCAGCAGGAGTTTAGACATTGCCGCTCCGCACGTTCAGGCCCTTGCGGCTGGGCCGGTTAATTTAAGGCATCCGGGCAGGTGCCGTGCATTATTCTCAGCAGCAGCTCAACGGCGTCCGCCACTAACCAGACCCCGTCCCCGTTGATATCCACCGCTGGGTCGTCCGGGTCATTCCTGGCTTTGAGCAGCAGGGCCACCACATCCACCACGTTCCTCCTGCCGTCTCCGTTTATGTCGCAGACGGGTCTGCCGTTCTCAGAGACCACTAATTTGAATTCATCCGGCTCCAGCGCCTCGGCCGTGGCGCAGATTTTGTCCACGTAGAGGTAGGGCGAGCCCAGGCCCCTGAGCCAGTCGTGGTCCGCATTGTTGGCTACGTTGATCTGGATGCCGGTCAGGGTGGTCTCCCCGTACCTGGGGACCTCGACCGAGCCCACCTCCTCGCCGTCGATGTAGAAGCTGTGCAGGCTGCCGTCCCGCACCCAGGCGATGTGGGTCCACTGGTCGAGCATGATCCCTCCCATGTCCCCGGCGGTGGCCCAGCCGAACTCGTGGTAGTGCAGCCTGGCTTCGCCCTCGCTGAAGACCAGGACCGGGCCGCCGCGCTCGCGGCCCCAGTCGGGGTTGAGCAGGCTGCCGTCGAACATCAGGTGGAAGATCGGCACCCCGTAGTCCGGGCCGGTGTCCAGGAACTTGAACCAGCCCTCCAGGGTGGCCTGGGGGCCCATAGTGTAGTCCATGACAGTTAGCTGTCCCCCGGCGGCTGCCCAGCTACGAACGCCCGCAGCCGCGCCTTCCTCGACCCACCAGCCCATGAAGCTGCCCGGCTCGCTGCCGCCGGTCTCCACCGTGCCCCAGTGCCTGCCGTCCGCGCTGGTCAGCAGGTGCCCGGAGCCTTCATTAAGCTCGAAAAGGAAATCAGACCTGCCCTGGGGGCCTGCCCAGGCCGGGGGCGCGGCGGCGGCGGAGCTGAAAGCGATCCGGTCCAGGGCCAGGCCTGCCGGGCCGCGGCTGCAGACCACCGCGCTGCCTGTGGCCAGGGCGCCGGTGGACTCGGCCTCATCGGCCTGGTACACTACCCGGCCGTCCAGCCAGACAGTGACCAGCCTGCCGCTGCGGCTTATCTTCATCTCGCGGATGTCGTGCAGCTCCAGGCCCATGCCCTGGCCGGTGTAAGGGGCGTAGAGCATGGCGGCGGTGCCGCCCGAGATTTTCAGGATACCGTTGGCGGCGCCGCTGCTGCGGTGGAAAGTGGCCAGCAGGGCGTTGTTGTTGTCCTGCATGATCCCGAAAGCATAGCTGCGGCGGTAGATGTCCCCGCCTATCTCGGTGGCGCTGCTCAGCGGGTAGGCCTTGGGGTTGAAACCCAGGCGCACGGTCAGGGTGAATTCACCATCTGCCCGGGCCGTGTCCAGCCTGGCGAAGTACCTCAGCCAGCTCCCGCTCGTGGAGACAGCGCTCTTCTGCTGCAGGACCCCGTCGGCCACCTCCCAGGCGCCGGGATTGTCCACTGTCCAGTTGGCGAAATCGCCGTCCGCGAAATCATCGTTTACCTCGAAAGCCCCGGCCTGGGAGGCTGGGCCGGTGATCACCAGGAAACAGGCGAGCAAGGCGAGGGATTTCAGTTGCCCGGTAGAATGCAAAATAACCTCCTGATTATTACGGCGGCCGGTCCGGGTAGAGACGGCAGGCCGGTTTCGGGTTATGCAGTCGGAAGCTCCGGCTTCCCGGCAGGGGGAAGCGGATTGTCAATTTAATCTAATGCCGGACTGAAAGCAACCTGGGAGTTGGCCGGCGGGATATTTCCACCGGCCCTGCCTTGGGGAAAACCGGAGAGGATGCCCGTGAGATGACCTCGAAGTCAGCTCTGCCCCTGGATTGATGGCTCGCCGCGGCAAGTCGGAGAGGATACGGGCGACTTTTAATCCACTGTCTCAATAATGCAACACGAGCTTAAGCGCAATGTAGCATAATGCAACTTTGTGTCGGCCCGGTCCGTGATCTTAATGTGACGTTAAAATCTTTCAACGTATTGTAATAAAAGCTGATACGCCCCGATCAGGTATCGTGCCGGAATTTCGGCACGCCTGTTGCACGATTGAAGTATGGAGGTCTGCAGATGAGGATTGCCCTGTCCGTTTACCATGGTCGCATTTCGCCGGCGTTCGATTCCTCCAGCGGGCTCCTGCTGGTGGACCTCGAAGACGGCTGCGAGGTCGGCAGGACCGAGGAGACTCTGGAGCAGACAGCGGTTTGGGGCCGGGCGGCCGGGCTGGAAAAGCTGGGTGTGCGGGTGCTGATTTGCGGGGCGATTTCAAGGCCGCTGGCTTGTGCACTCAGCGGCTCGGGAGTTTCTGTCGTTCCGTTTACTACAGGGGAGATCGGTGAGATCCTGGAGGCTTACCTCGAGGGACGGCTTCCCGACCCGCGTTACCTGATGCCGGGCTGCTGCGGCCGGCGCAGGAGGTTTCGCAGGGGGAACCGGGGCTGATTTAGCAGCGTGTCGAGATTTTACTTTTTTCAAGGCACCTTGAACAACGGAAAGAGGAGATGCAGATGAAAATTGTAATATCGTCGCAGGGGAAAGAGCTGGACAGCCAGGTCGACCCCCGTTTCGGCCGGGGAAGCTGGTTCATCGTGGTGGACACCGAATCGGGAGCCTTCCAGGCCGTGGACAACACTCCGAACCTGAACCTGGCCCAGGGCGCAGGCATCCAGGCGGCCGAAACCGTGTCCCGCCTCGGGGCCGAGGCCGTGATGACCGGCAACTGCGGGCCGAAAGCTTTCCGTACGCTTTCCGCGGCCGGGATCAAGGTTTTCAGCGGTATCGAGGGGACAGTCAGGGAGGCGGTCGAAAGGTTCAAAGCCGGCGCGCTGACGGCCTCGGAGAGCCATGACGTGGAAGGCCACTGGAGCTGAAAACCGCCGGCAGCAGGGCATCCTTAGCCGGGGGCCTGAGTCTTAAGTCTGCACTGAAGTAAAAAGGAGGTATTATGCCCAGGAGTGACGGTATGGGGCCGCCGGCCGGCGGTGCCGGCGGGCGGGGTGGCGGACGGGGCGGTGGACGGGGCGGTGGCGGCAGGATGGGGGGGCCTTTCCAGGCCGGCCCCGATGGATTTTGCATCTGCCCCGGATGCGGCCAGAAAGTGCCGCACCTGCGCGGACAGCCTTGCAACAAGGTGGCCTGTCCGCAATGCGGCGCGATGATGAACAGAGAGTAACCCTTAATATCAAAAGGAGGAATATCATGCCTAGAGGAGATCGCACAGGACCGATGGGCCTTGGCCCGATGACAGGAAGGGCTGCAGGCTACTGCACCGGCAACCCGGTCCCGGGTTACCTGAACCCGGTTCCGGGAAGAGGATTCGGCCGGGGTGCGGGTTTCGGTGGTGGCGGCAGGGGCTGGAGAAACATGTATTATGCTACCGGCCTGCCCGGCTGGGCCCGGTCCGGCCGGTTTCAGCCGGCGGGTTACCCGGCTTACTCCGGGTACGGCGGCCAGCCGGCACCTGTCGTGGCAGGGGACCAGGAGCTGGAAGCTCTGAAAGCCCAGGCCGGACAGTTTCAGGATGCCCTGGAGAATATCAACAAGCGCATTGCCGAGCTGGAATCTTCACAAGAAGAGAAGTAATATTTTTACGGGATCGGCAGCACGCACACAACCGGACAGCGGGCCGGGAGTAGAAAGACAGTGCCGCCAGAGGTCGGCGGGGAAAAGGTTCGACACGGCGGAAATACTCCCGGCCCGCTGTTTGTTTTTTCGCGGGATAGAGGGGTGTTGAAAAAAGGTCTCAGCGCCCCGCGGTGAAATTTATTTCATTATGTTCATTATGGGCTGTCAAGGGCAAGGCAAGCCGTTTCCGTTGTTAATGTAAGATTCTAAAATTTGTTATGCGATTATACTCTCTTGCCGCGTGTTGTTGTCCCAAGAGAGGAAACGTCCCTTGAGAAGCCTTTATACTCGAAGTCCTTAAATATTTAAAAAGCTATTATATGATGAAAATAGCCATCGCCAGCGGCAAGGGGGGGACCGGCAAGACCACGGTGGCAACCAACCTCGCTATTGTCGCTTCACAGGCCGGGGCACCGGTCCACCTTCTCGACTGCGATGTCGAGGAGCCCAACTGCCATATTTTTATCAGGCCCGTGATAGAGCGCTCAGAGACAGTGGCCCTGAGCGTGCCGGAAGTGGATGAAGAAAAGTGCACCGGCTGCGGAGACTGCGCCGCCATCTGCCAGTACAGCGCCATTGTCTGTCTCAGGGAAAAGGTGCTGACCTTTCCCGAGCTCTGCCACGGGTGCGGCGGCTGCCGGCTGGTCTGCCCGCAGCAGGCGATCGACTGGGCCGGCCGCGAGATCGGGGTCCTGGAGCACGGCTCGGCCTCCGGTTTTGCCTTTACCCAGGGGCGCCTGAGGATAGGCGAGGCCATGAGCCCGCCGCTTATCCGGAAGATAAAGGCCCTGATCGGGGAGTCGCACCTTTCGATCATCGATGCACCGCCCGGCACTTCCTGCCCGATGATCACCGCAGTCAGGCACAGCGACTTTGTCTGCCTGGTAACCGAGCCCACTCCCTTCGGGCTGAACGACCTGGAGCTGGCCGTGGATGCTGTGGGGACCATGCAGATCCCCATGGGAGTGGTAATCAACCGCGCCGATATCGGGGATGACCGGGCCAGGGAATACTGCCGCAGCCGGGGGGTTCCGCTGCTGGCCGAGATCCCCGACAGCCGCCGGGTAGCCGTGGCCTACTCCGAGGGCGAGCCGGCCTGCCTGGCGGTGCCTGAGATGAAAGGCGTGTTCGAGACCCTTTTACGCTCGATAGAAGAACAGGTGGGCCGATGAAAGAGCTGGTGGTGATAAGCGGCAAGGGCGGTACCGGAAAAACCAGCATCGTAGCCTCTTTTGCGGCCCTGGCCCGGGACAAGGTGCTGGCGGACTGCGATGTGGATGCGGCCGACCTTCACCTGGTACTCAACCCCGAGGTCGAGCGCAGCGAGGAGTTCAAGGCGGGCAAACAGGCCAGGGTCATTCCAGACAAGTGTGCCGCCTGCGGCAGGTGCCTGGAGCTTTGCGCGTTCGAGGCGGTCTCTTTCGATGGTCCGGGCACGGAGGCGGTCGCTAAGACCTGCCGCATCGACCCGGTCGCCTGCGAAGGCTGCGGGGTCTGCGCTCATTTCTGTCCTGCCGCGGCAATCGAGCTCGAGGAGGTGGTGGCCGGCCAGTGGTTTGTTTCCAGGACCCGCTTCGGGCCGCTGGTGCACGCGCGGCTGGGAGTCGCCGAGGAGAATTCCGGCAAGCTGGTCTCCCTGGTGCGCAGCCAGGCGCGGCGCCTGGCTGCGGAGAAAGGCCTGGACCTGGTAGTCATCGATGGGCCGCCGGGGATAGGCTGCCCGGTGATCGCCTCGATCACCGGCGCAAGCCTGGTGCTGGTGGTTACCGAGCCGACCCTCTCGGCGCTCCACGACCTGGAGCGCGTGCGGCAGCTTACCGGTCATTTCGGCATCCCCACCGCGGTCTGCATCAACAAGTACGACCTGAACGAAAGGCTCAGCAGGCGGATCGAGCGGATAGCGGCCGGCCTGGATGCGCGGGTCATCGGCAAAGTCCGTTACGATAACGCGGTTACCAGGGCCCAGCTCATGCGGTCGAGCGTGGTGGAGTATACCGGCGGGTTGGTTTCCAGTCAAATCGGTGAGCTCTGGAGAGAAGTGGTCTGCGCCCTGGGCTGAGGCGGTTACGCTCCCGTCCCGGGCACCCCTGTTTAATCGCCTGGAAGCGGGGAATTAAAGTTCTAGGCACAAAGGCCCCGCCGCCCCACCTGCAAGGGCGAGGCATGCCTCGCCCCTACAGCAGAATACGATAGTGCAGCCCTTTTTTGGGCAGCGGGCGGGGTGTATAGTTCGGGCAGCCTTTTAGCCCGCCCGCGGACGAAACACACAGGGACTATCTCACAACCCAATTCGCGTTGCGCGTCGAACGTCAGGTTCGCGGGCGGGGTGTGTAATCCTTTTGCCTCGCAGCCCCGGGAAACCGGTTAAAACTTAAAAAATATTTCGGAAAGGCATACCAAGATGAATACTGCAGCAGACCCGCGAGATCCGGCAAGACAGGAGCGTGAGCGCCGAGAGCTGAAAGAGCGCCTGGGCCGGATCAGGCACAAGGTCATCGTGCTCTCCGGCAAGGGCGGAGTGGGCAAGAGCACGGTGGCGGCCAACCTGGCGGTTTGCCTGGCCGAGTCAGGCAGGACCGCAGGGCTGCTGGACATCGATATCCACGGCCCCAGTATCCCGCGGCTGATGAACCTGGAAGGCCGTCCGGTCGAGATGGCCGGGGAGACCATCTTCCCGGTCGCCTATGGGGAAAAGCTGAAAGTGATGTCGATCGGCTTCCTGCTGCGCAGGGAACAGGATGCGGTAATCTGGCGCGGGCCGCTGAAAATGAGTATTATCAAGCAGTTCCTCAAGGATGTCGAATGGGGGGAGCTGGATTTCCTGGTGATCGATTCTCCACCGGGTACCGGGGATGAGCCGCTTTCGGTCTGCCAGCTGGTGGAGGACGCCGACGGGGCCATAGTTGTCGCCACACCCCAGGCCCTGGCCCTGGCGGACGTGCGCAAGTCGATAAACTTCTGCCGGAAGCTGGGCCTGCGGATCATCGGGGTCATCGAGAACATGAGCGGCTTCATCTGCCCAAAGTGCGGCGAGCTGACCGAGGTGTTCGGCAGCGGCGGCGGCGAGGCCATGAGCGCCGAAATGGGAGTGCCGTTCCTGGGGCGCATACCCATCGATGCGCAGGTAGTGAAGGCCTGCGACTCCGGCACGCCGTACCTCTCGGTCTGCCGGGATACCGCGGCGGCCCGGGCTTTCAGGCAGGCTTTCCAGCCGGTAATCGACCTCGGCCGGAGGGGAGCGGGCGAACCCGGGGAATAGATAATACTCCAACAATCGGGAATTCTCCCGGAGCTCGCCCGGGGGGAGTCTTCAATCAAGCCCGGTCCGGATAAACCATCCCTGGAGGCTGCAAATGAAAAGGCGGCGTTTCGCTGTTACCTGGAGCATGGTTATCGCGGTTGCCCTGTGGCTCTCATCCCCGGCCGCCGGAAAACAGGCGGAAGTGGAGCAGGCCGAGGCTGATTTGCTGCAGCGGGCGGCGGAAAACATCGAGAAATACCGGAAAGGCGAAGCAGTCATCCGGTTCCGCACGGAATCCGGGGCCGCGGTCCAGGGTGCGCAGGTGCAGGTAACCCAGGCCACTCACGACTTCCTCTTCGGCTCGATAATCTTCGACCTGGTCTGGGGCGAGGAGGGCGCTTACCGGCCCGAGCTTTTCAAGAGGCGCTTCCGGGAGCTGTTCAATTTCGCGGTCTTCCCTTTCTACTGGGCAGACTACGAGCGGAAACAAGGCATGCCCGGCTGGGAAAAGATGCTCCCGGTGATCCAATGGTGCCAGGCGAGCGGGATCACCACCAAGGGGCACCCCCTGGTCTGGACCGCCCCTTCCGGGAAACCGGAATGGCTCTCCGCCTACCCGCCCGGGACTGTCGAAGAGCTGTTGAAGGCGCGGGTGGTCAATACGGTAGGCGGGTACCAGGGCCTGATCGACATCTGGGACGTGGTGAACGAGCCGGTGAACACCAGGGCCTGGGAGAATACCGGGGCGGAGCCCTGGATGGAGGAGCCGCTCGACAAGGTGGCCGGCCTGGTGGAAAAATCGTTTAAATGGGCTTTCAGTGCCAACCCCGGGGCCCAACTGATACTCAACGAGTTCTACACCATAACCAAGGAGCAGACCCGGGAGCGCTTTGTCCGCCTGGTGGAGGAGCTGCAGCGCAGGGATACTCCGATTTCCGGGCTGGGGATTCAGGCCCATGAGCCACGGTCCGAGTGGTATCCGCCGGAGCGGGTCTGGGCGACTTTCGACCGCCTGGCGGGCCTGGGGTATCCTCTGCATATCACCGAGTTCATGCCGCAGTCATCCGGCAAGGAGATTACCGGCGGCTGGCGCGAGGGCGCCTGGACCGCCGAGGCCCAGGCGGAGTTCGCCGAGCAGTTCTACAGGCTGAGTGTCGGGCACCCCGCAGTGGTCTCGGTCAACTGGTGGGG
>JAFGTO010000130.1 GCA_016934095.1 Candidatus Glassiibacteriota bacterium | reverse complement strand
GTTATCGATTTCACACCACCCGTGGAAAATGCAAGGGACGGTTTTTTCGAGGGTGGCGGAAGTGTTTTCCTGCATCATGACCGGCCGGCCGCAATTCCCGGATGGAGATGCGCCCGGCCCGGGATCCCTGCCGTCCGGTTTGCCGCCTTGAGGATGTAAAAGCGCCGGACCCGGATCAAGGTGCAAGGCAAGGTCTTCGGATGTCGGATTTTTTACAGAAAATCGAGCAGGTGGAACAAGAGGCCCGGGGCCGGATCGCCGGGGCGGGCGGCCTGGAGGCCTTGGAAGCCCTGCGCCTGGAATACCTGGGCCGGAAAGGCAAGATCACCCGGGTCCTGCACAGCCTGGGAAGTGTCTCCGCCGGGGAGCGGCCAGCGCTGGGCAAGCGGGCCAACCAGGTGAAAGAGGCGGTTTCCGGCCTGCTGGACAGGCGGCGCGGGGAGATGGAGCAGGCGCGCCTGCGTGATGAGCTCTCCAGGCACAAGGTGGATGTAACTCTCCCCGGGGAAAGACCCTGGAGCGGGTCTATCCATCCTCTCAACCAGACACTGGCCCGGATCAACGAGGTTTTTTTCTCCATGGGTTTCGCCCTAGCCGTGGGGCCGGAGGTCGAGGACGATTTCCACAACTTCGATGCCTTGAATACGCCTGCCGACCATCCGGCGCGGGATGAGCACGACACGTTCTACCTGGAGGGCGGCCTGCTGCTGCGTTCCCACACCTCCCCGGTCCAAGTCCGCTACATGCAGAACAACCCTCCTCCGGTCAGGATCATCGCACCGGGCCGGGTCTTCCGGCGGGACACCTCGGATGCCAGCCACAGCCCTGTCTTCCACCAGGTCGAAGGCCTTTACGTGGATGAACACGTGGCCTTCGGCGACCTCAAATACACCCTGGAACAGTTCGCCCGCCTGATGTTCGGCGATGAGGTGCGCGTGCGCTTCCGCCCCTCGTTCTTCCCTTTCACCGAGCCCAGCGCCGAGGTCGATTGCCTCTGCGTGTTCTGCAAAGGGTCCGGATGCAGTGTCTGCGGGCAGAGCGGGTGGATCGAGCTGCTGGGCTGCGGCATGGTGCATCCCAACGTTTTCGAGGCTGTCGGATACGACCCCGAGCGCTGGACAGGGTTCGCTTTCGGCATGGGGATCGACCGCATCTGTATGCTGCTTAACGATATCAACGATATCCGCCTGCTGCTCGAGTCCGATGTCGAGTTTCTCTCACAGTTTTGAATTGACTAGCGAGCGCATTCCCCGCAGCTTATTGGGGGAGTCTTCAATCATTATAGATCACCAGGCTTCACACTCTGTAACTTCTTTTATTCTGCAGGCCAGCCGGAAATCTTAGCGGTGGTCTGCCGTCATAGCGAGCGGAACGGTAAGATGAACCTGAGCTACAACTGGCTGAAAACCCTGCTGGATTTTGATCTGGACCCCCACGGGCTGGCCGAGCGCCTGACCATGTTGGGGCATGAAGTGGCTGGAGTGCAGTACCTGGGCGAGGGGCTGGAGCGGGTCCTGGTGGGCAGGGTGCTGGCTGTCAGGCCGCACCCCAAAGCGGACCGGCTCAGGCTGGCCACTGTCGATTACGCGGGACCGGGGCCGGTGGAAGTTGTTTGCGGTGCGCCGAACGTGATGGAAGGAAAGAACTACCCGCTGGCCCTGGTGGGGGCGGTGCTGCCCGGCGGTATGGAAATAAAGCAGGCCAGGATACGGGGGGTCGAGAGCAGCGGCATGCTCTGCTCGGAGATTGAGCTGGGTCTGAGCGACGAGGCTTCGGGCCTGATGGAGCTGGACGGCTCCCTGGAGCCGGGGATCCCACTGATCCGGGCCCTGGGAAGAGAGGATTACCGGCTGGTCCTTGAGGTTACCGCCAACCGCGGGGATATGTGGAGCCACCTGGGTGCGGCCCGCGAGCTGCAGCAGTTCGCCGGCAGCCGGGTCAGGCTGCCGGAGTCGGCACTGCAGGAAAGCGGCGTCAGGATAGACGAGCTGACCTCGGTTACCCTCGAGGATTCGGAGGGCTGCCCGTGGTACATGGCAAGGGTGATAGACAGGGTAAAAGTGGGGCCTTCGCCACGCTGGCTGGTCGAGCGCCTGGAAGCTGTCGGGCAGCGCAGCATCAACAACGTGGTGGACGTTACCAACTACATCCTTTTCGAGTTGGGCCAGCCCCTGCACTCTTTCGACCTGGACCGCCTGGCGGAAAAGCGGATCGTAGTGCGCAAAGCCGCTGCCGGAGAGAAGATAGTCACCCTGGACGAGGTAGAGCGCACCCTGGCCCCGGCCATGACAGTTATCGCCGATGCGGCCGAGCCGGTGGCGGTGGCCGGGATCATGGGCGGCGAGCTCAGCGGGATAGATGAGACTACAGTCCGTGTCCTGCTGGAGTGCGCCTATTTCGACCCCGTGAACACCAGGCGCACCAGTCGCGCCCTGGGACTTGTCAGCGACTCATCCCAGCGCTTCGAGCGGGGCACCGACTACGGGCTGATGCCCTATGCCGTGGACCGCGCAGCAGGCTTGATCGCCGAGGTCTCCGGGGGCCTGGTTGCCTCCGGGACGATCGATGTCTATCCCAGGCGGCTGGAGCCGCGCCGGGTCGAGCTGCGCTCCGGGCGGGCGCGGCGGGTACTGGGGGTCGGCTTTTCCGGCGAGGAGGTCGAGAAACTGCTGACCGGGGTCGATTTCACTGTCGAGCAGGCCTCCGCAGAGGTTTTCCGGGTGGGAGTGCCCACTTGCCGCCACGATGTCAGGATCGAGGTCGACCTGATCGAGGAGCTGGCCAGGCTTGCCGGGTACGACCGCATCCCGGTACCGGTTCGGATGGATGTTACTCTGGATGCGAGGGGGCGCGACAGTTTCCTCCGGGAAAACACCCTGCGCCACGCACTGAGGGGCATGGGTTTTCAGGAAGCCATGACCTCGAGTTTTATCGGCTCCTCTTACGTAGAGGCCCTTTTCGGCCCGGGCAGGTTCGACCCGCCGCGCCTGGTCTCGCCGGTCTCCAGCGAGGAGGATGTCCTGCGGCCCAGCCTGCTGGCAACCCTCCTGCCCTGCGTCCAGCGTAACCTCAACAAGCGGAACCGGGACCTGCGCCTGTTCGAAACCGGCGGTGTTTTTACCCGCCGGCCCGGCGACAAAGGCACAGGGGAGCAGAGGAACCTGGCCCTGGTGGTTACCGGCAGGCAGCGCCCGGTCCACTGGAACGGGTCCCCGGCGGAATTCGATTTCTTCTCGCTGAAAGGCATGCTCGAATCGCTGGTCGAAGTACTCAAGGTCCGGCCGGTGGAGTTCCGCGCCGGGGCTTTCCCGGGACTTCACCCGGGGGTCTCCGCCGCGGTGGAGCGGGATGGCCGGCACCTCGGCTTTATCGGCAGGCTGGACCCCTCGGTCGGGGCGAAGCTCGACTTGCCAGGGGATATCTGCGTGCTCGAGCTTTCTTTGGAGAGATTTCTTTCCGGAGAAAAGGCGAGGGTTTACCGCAAGAGCTCCCAGTTTCCAGGTGTCCGGCGCGACTTGTCGGTACTGGTCGATCTCGACCTGCCCTGCCGGGAGCTGGTCGGGGAGATAAAGGCCGGCTCGGAGATCGTAGCCGGGGTGAGCCTGTTCGATCTCTACCAGGGGGAGCACGTGCCCCCTGGCAAGAAAAGCCTGGCTTTCTCGGTCCTTTTCCGCAGCCGCGAGCGGACCCTGCGGGATGAGGAGGTCGATGAAGCATTCAGCCGCATTTTCCGGAACCTGGTCAAGAAGTTCGGCGTCCAGCCCAGATGAAGTCCGGCCGCAATCCCAGGGGCCGGACCGGGGACGCTGTAAAACCAACCCGAGGTAAGCATGACTGAAGCCCTGGAGAGACTCGAAGGAAAAATCAAGCGGCTGCTGGCCCTGGTGGACCGTCTCGAATCCGAGAACCGGGTCTTTCGCTCGATGGCCGAGACGGACAAGGAGAACCTCTCGGAGACCGAGGTTGTAGCCCGCATCGAGGGCTTGAAACTGGAAAAAGAAAAACTCGAGAAAAAACTCGAGCTGGCGCAGCGGACCCTGGACCGCATAATTTCGCAAATAGACAATCCCGAGCTTTGATCCCGCCCGAAACCGGAAACCCACGGAGCCTCAGGCCGGTAATTTGTCCCTTTACCTTCCAGATTGTTGACTTGTTCCCAGGTTTGCTTTACATTAAAGATATAAATTTCAGCAAGGCTTAACCAATGCCTTGTTACAGGATCAATCTCAATCACGACAGGATCCGTATAGATCGCTATGGCCGAGGAAAAGGGTACCAGCACACGGGTTACCATTTTCGGTGAAACCTACAATATCAGGAGTCAGGCTGAGCCGGAGTACACGACCAGAGTTGCCGAACATGTTAACCAGGTTATGCATTCAATAAAGAAAAATGTTGGTTTGAAAGAACCTCATAAAATAGCGATATTGGCCGCTATGTCCATAACCGATGAACTTTTCCAGGAGAAACAAACTACTGGTCTGAAGGGCGAAGAACTGGAACGGAGAAGCAGCGCGTTGATTCACCTGATAGATAATTATCTGGAGAGAAACGAGGCCTAGGCAGAATATTTGAGAAGCGGCACGCCCTTTGAACGGACTATAGCGATCGGGCCTTAGCCCCGACTGTACGTGATTAACAAAAATATTTGATCCTACAATAAACCAATGGGTTCAGGCTCTGCCGGCCGACCACATGCCCCTTTGACGGGGACTTGGGAATTCGACAGGCTGATCCCACCGTACTTGTTACGGGTTCAAATATGTTAATGACGTTCAGCGGGGCTTTTTCTTTGTCCGGTATTTTTTAGTCCGGCGGTTGTCTCCGCTGATCAGGGAAGCAAAAGGACGGAAGTTTCCAGTCTGCGCGGATGGAAATGGACAGACCAGGCGGTAAATTTTACAATCTACGCTCAAAGGAATATGTCTCAGGAGGTTTTATCAGCCGGATGAGTCCTGGAAAGTCGGCTTTTCTGTTACCGGGAGCCTCATCTTAAACTTTATACCGGATATCTTGAACATGCTAAAATTACGGAGAACTAATGTCACCCATCATCAACTACGTACTAGGATCAGTGGTTTTCCTGCTGCTGGCCGGCCTGTTTTTTTACCTGGGCTACCTGTCAAGTAAAAAAATAGCACAGGGCAAGCTGCGCGACACGGACAATGTTGTCAAGAAAATGCTGGACGAGGCCCAGAAGGAAACCGCCAACCTGCGGAAGACCGCGGAGATCGAGAGCAAGGAGAAATGGTACCAGGCCAAGATCGACTTTGAAAAAGATACCGTTGAAAAGAGGAAGAGCCTGGAGGAGTTCCAGCGGGTCCTGCACGACCGGGAAATCAACATCGACAAGAAGCTCGAGATAGTCGAGAAGAAAGAGAAGGACGCCTCCCGGATGGATGAGGAGCTTTCCAGGCGTGAGAGGGTAGTCAGGAGCAAGGATGAGAAGCTCACCCAGCTGATCACCGAGCAGAACATCCGTCTCGAGCGCATCGCCGGGCTGAGCGCCGAGGAAGCCAAGCGCGAGCTGATCGAGAACCTGCGGGAGGAGACCAGGGTCGAGGCCGCCCAGATGGTCAAGGACATCAAGGAGACAGCCAAGCGGGAGGCGGACAAGGAGGCCAAGAAGATAATCACCCTGGCCATCCAGCGCTGCGCCGCCGATCACGTGGTCGAATCAACCGTCTCGGTGGTCAACCTGCCCAACGATGAGATGAAGGGCCGGATCATCGGCCGCGAGGGGCGCAATATCCGCTCGTTCGAGATGGCCACCGGCATCGACGTGATTATCGATGACACGCCCGAGGCGGTGATCCTCTCCGGATTCAGCCCGATCCGCCGCGAAGTGGCGCGGCTGGCCCTGGAGAAGCTGATCGCCGACGGCCGGATACACCCGGGCCGCATTGAGGACGTAGTGGATAAGTGCCGCAAAGAGGTCGAGGAGTTGATTCAGCAGTCGGCCGAGGAGGCGATCTACGATACCGGGGTTCACGGGCTGCATCCCGAGCTGGTCTCTTTGCTGGGCCGGTTGAAGTTCCGCACCAGCTACGGCCAGAACGTGCTGCAACATTCCAAGGAGGTGGCGATCCTCTGCGGCCTGATCGCCGCGGAGCTTGACCTGGATATCGACCTGGCCAAGCGTGCCGGACTGCTGCACGATATAGGCAAGGCTGTGGACCACGAGGCGGAGGGCACCCATACCCAGATCGGGGTGGCCCTGTGCCAGAAGTACAACGAGCCTGAGGAAGTGGTCAACTCGGTGGCCTCCCACCACGATGACGTTGAGCAGACCTCGCTGATCTCGGTGGTGGTCCAGGCGTCCGACGCCCTCTCCGGTGCCCGCCCGGGTGCCCGGCGCGAGACCCTCGAGACATATGTCAAGCGCCTGGAAAAGCTGGAGAAGATAGCCGATGGATTCAAGGGTGTGCATAAAGCTTATGCCATCCAGGCCGGGCGTGAGATCAGGATAATGGTGGAGCCGGACGAGCTGGACGACACTCTCAGCGAGGTGCTGGCCGGAGAGGTCGCCCGCAAGATCGAAAAAGAGCTGGAATACCCGGGACAGATCAAGGTGGTGGTCATCCGCGAGACCCGGACAGTCAACTACGCCAAGTAACCCCGGAAAGGGAGCAGGGATTGAAAATACTTTTTATTGCCGATATCGTGGGTGGGCCGGGCCGCAAGGTAGTCAGGGAGCTGCTGCCGGGTATCAAAGAGCGGAACGACATCGATTTCTGTATAGTCAACGGGGAGAACGCCGCCGGCGGGTTCGGCCTGACCGAGGAGATCACCGACGAGCTTTTCTCCCAGGGCATCGATGTAATAACCAGCGGGAACCACATCTGGGACCGCAAGGAGATTGCCTCTTACCTCCAGAGCGAACCCCGGCTCCTTCGCCCGGTGAACTATCCCGCAGAGAACCCCGGGAGAGGTTCCGGGGTCTACCAGGCCGGCAACGGTGTCCAGGTCGGGGTGATCAACCTCCAGGGCAGGGTCTTCATGAAGGAGATCGACTGCCCGTTCCATACTGTCATCCCGGTAATCCATAAGCTCAAGGAACAGACAAACCTGATCCTGGTGGATTTCCACGGGGAAGCCACCGCCGAAAAAGTGGCTATGGGCTGGTACCTGGACGGCCAGGTGGCCGCGCTGATCGGCACCCACACCCACGTCCAGACCGCGGATGAGAGGGTGCTGCCCGGAGGCACGGGCTATATCAGCGATGCCGGCATGTGCGGTGGGACCGATGGAGTGATCGGGATCAAGAAAGAGCTGGCGATCAGGCGCTTTATCACCCAGACTCCCAACCGCTTCCAGCCTGAGGACAAAAACCTGGTGATGATGGGCGTGATTCTCACGGTCGACCCGCAGAGCTGCCGCACCGAAAAAATAGAGAGGTTTCAAATTCCCCGGTCCCAGGCAGAGAATAACGGTTAATCCGCCGTTGCGTTGCCGGAAAAGGCGTCGGGCGGTGGACATGCCCCTGCTTTCCCGGGTGCCGGTCAAAAAAGCCTTCCCGCAAGGCCGCATGAATTGGACAGCGAGCGCATTCCCCGCAGCTTGGCTCGAGGGGAGTCTTCAATCCCGAGCAGGCATCTATCAGGCTGCTCTGGCTTTCTTTGAACCAAAAGCTTAAAGGGCCGTTGAAGAAAGACCCCAACGCCCCCAAGTAAAATGTATTGCTTTGTCGACTGTCAAGGGCAAGTCAAGCTGTTTCCGCTGTAACTTTAAGACTTGTGGTATCTTATGCGATTAATGCTCTCTTGCCGCACGTCGTTGTCCCAGGAGTGGAAACGGCCCTTGACAGCCTTGATACTCTGACTCCTTAATATTCCAACGAAAAATATACAGGGAGTTTCCTCAACGGAGTCCCTGCCCGGTCCTCCGCCGGAAAAGGGCTGCGGGCCTAATTATCAACCACAGGAGGGTCTGACTTCATGGCTGCAGAGCTGATCGACGGCAAGGAGATCTCCCGGGAGATCCGGGATGAGTTGAAAACGAGAATCGCAACGCTCAAGGCAAAGGGCGTCACTCCCGGGCTTGCCGTGGTACTGGTGGGCGATAACCCTGCCTCCAGGGTTTACGTGGGCATGAAAGAAAAGACCTGCAGCGATCTGGGTGTTTTTTCGGACTCCCACCGCCTGGGTGTGGAAACCGGGCAGGAAGAGCTGCTGGAGCTGGTCCGCCGGCTCAACTCGGACAGCCGGATCAACGGTATCCTGGTCCAGCTTCCCCTGCCGGGGCAGATAGATGAGGCCGCAGTGATCACCGCGATCAGCCCGGACAAGGACGTGGATGGTTTCCACCCGGTCAGCCTGGGCAGGCTGGTCATCGGGCTGGAGGGCTTCCGCCCCTGCACGCCGGCCGGGATCCAGGAGCTGCTCGTCCGCAGCGGGGTCGAGCTCTCCGGCAAGCACGTGGTGGTGGTCGGCCGCAGCAACATTGTCGGCAAGCCGGTGGCGATCATGCTGATGCAGAAAGCCGCCGGGGCGGATGCCACGGTGACCGTGGCGCACAGCCGGACGGCCGACCTGCCGGCCGTGGTGCGCAACGCCGATGTCCTGATCGCCGCCATCGGCCGGGCCGAGATGATCACCGGCGACTGGATCAAGCCCGGGGCGGTGGTGATAGACGTAGGGACCAACCGGGTGGAGGATCCGTCCAGGAAGCGGGGATATCGGCTGACCGGGGACGTGCATTTCGACAGCGCCCGCCAGGTTGCCTCGCTGATCACCCCTGTGCCGGGCGGCGTGGGGCCGATGACCATAACCATGCTGATGGCCAACACGGTGCTCTCCGCGGAGAGGGTGCTCGGCAAAGGCTGAGGCAGCGCTTGGATTTCAAGATTTACAAGGTTGGCGAGCTGACCAGGCTGGTCAAGGACCTGGTGGAGGAAAGCTTCCCGCCGCTGTGGGTCGAGGGTGAGGTCAGCAACTTTGTCCACCACGGCTCCGGGCACATGTATTTTTCCCTCAAGGATGAGGAGGCGGTGCTGCGCGCGGTGTTTTTCCGCCAGTACAACAGCCGCCTGCTCTTCCGGCCGGAGAACGGGATGCAGGTGCTGGCGCGCGGCACCCTGACTGTTTACGAGCGCAACGGCCAGTACCAGCTGATGGTCAGCGAGATGCGCCCCTCGGGCACGGGCGCTCTGCAGCTCGCTTTCGAGCAGCTCAAGGCCAGGCTTGAAGCCGAAGGCCTTTTTGCCGATGAGCGCAAGCGCCCGCTGCCCGTGTTCCCCCGGGTGGTCGGGGTGGTTACCTCGCCTACAGGGGCCGCGGTGCGCGATATCATCTCGGTGATCTCGAGGCGCTGCCCGCCGGCCCGCATCGTGATCTATCCGGTGAGGGTCCAGGGCGAGGGCGCGGCAGCGGAAATCGCCGGGGCTATACGCGCTTTCGGCCGCTGGGGCGGGGCGGACGTGCTGATCGTGGGGCGCGGCGGCGGCTCGCTGGAAGACCTCTGGGCTTTCAACGAGGAGGCGGTGGCCAGGGCGATCTTCGACAGCCCCATACCGGTAATCAGCGCCGTAGGCCACCAGACCGATTTCACCATAGCGGATTTCACCGCGGACCTGCGCGCTCCCACCCCCTCGGCCGCCGCGGAATACGCGGTGCCGGAGGCCGCGGAGCTGGTCCTGGGCCTGGAAGAGGCAGTGCGCCGGCTGATCTCCGCGCAGCGGTATATCCTGGACATTGCAGGCCAGCGGCTCGACGGGCTGGAGCGGGAGATCTCGCTGAAAAAGCTGGCCTCGCGCCTCGACCGGCTCGCCAGGGAGCGCCTGGTGCTGGCCGGCCGCCTGAAAAGGGCCGTGCTCAACCGGCTGGAGACCGCACGGCTCGACTGGGCCAGGCTGTGCGGGGCCCTGGACGCCTTGAACCCCGCCGCGGTCCTGGGCCGGGGTTTTTCGATTGTCCGCACGGCCGGCGGGCAGGTTGTCAGCGACTCGGCGCAGGTGTCAACGGGCCAGGAGGTGGAGGTGCTCCTCAGCCGGGGCGGCCT
>JAFGTO010000129.1 GCA_016934095.1 Candidatus Glassiibacteriota bacterium | reverse complement strand
GGCCAGTTTCAGCAGCACTTCTTTATGCGCAGGGTCGTCGACCTCAGAGCTTTTTTCCTGGTAAAAATCCTCGCTTTTTTTCTCGAGTTCCTGGGCCTGTTTGTACATCTCGGCCTGGGAATTATCGATATCTGCATGCTCCTTGTTTTCCCGCATCCGGGCGAAGATGTTTTTCACCTCCGCAAGCACCTTGGTCTCAGCCAGCCCGGGAGAGCTGCTTTTCATCTCGTTGAGTACCTCGGCGTGCCTGACTTCTTCATCGGCCAGCAGGCTGAAAATCTTTTTCATGCCTTTATCCCTGGCGCCCCCGGCTATTTCCCGGTAGTAGGCTTCCCCGTCCTTTTCCATCTGGATGGCGAAATCGAAAATGTTCATTTTTCCTCCGATCCGGTATAAAAATCAAATGAATGGTATGCCGTATGGTGAGATTTATATATAAGCTCAGGCACGACGCGTGTCAATCCTGACAGATATTTTTGCGTCCCGGCCCGGAGCGGCACGGTGTTTTATTTGCTGCCGTTCTTGACATTCCGCGGCTTGACCCTATTTTTAACAGGCGCACACGTTTAGGCAAATGTGCCTTTCGCCTGACAGAGGTTGAACGTGCCGGGAGCAGGCTGTGTTTCGCCCGGCTTTAATCATCCAGGAGTGGTCCGGTGGCCTACAGGGACCTGAGAGAGTTTATCGAGCGGCTGGAGCGGGATGGAGATCTGAAGCGCATCAGGCAACGGGTCAGCCCGCGGCTCGAGATCACCGAGATAGCCGGCAGGGTGATGCATGCCGGCGGGCCGGCGCTGCTGTTCGAGGACGTGGAGGGCAGCGAGCTGCCGGTGGCGATCAACCTGATGGGCAGCAGGCGGCGCATGGGGCTGGCCCTGGGAGTCGGGGAGCTGGAGGAGGTGGCCGGGCGGATCGATTCGCTGCTCTCGACCAGGGTGCCGGAATCCCTGCTCGGTAAGCTGGCCCTGCTGCCCAGGCTGCGCGAGCTGGCGGCTTACCCGCCGCGTACTGTCAAAACCGGCCCGGTGCACGAGGTTGTCGAGCGGGGCACTGAGGTGGACCTGGGGCGCCTGCCGGTCCTGACCTGCTGGCCGCAGGACGGCGGCCCGTACCTGACCCTGCCCCAGGTGATTACCCGCTGCCCGGCCACCGGGATGCGTAACGTGGGTATGTACCGCATGCAGGTTTACGACCGCTGTACCACCGGCATGCACTGGCACCTTCACAAGGACGGCGCCCGTCATTTCGAGCAGGCCAGGCGACTGGGAACCAGGCTCGAGGCGGCGGTCGCCCTGGGCGGCGACCCGGCGCTTGCCTATGCCGCCTCTGCTCCGCTGCCGGAAACGGTCGAGGAGTACCTCTTCGCCGGCTTCCTGCGCCGGGCCCCGGTGGAGCTCACCCCTGCGCTCACGGTGGACCTGGAAGTGCCTGCCGCCGCCGAGATCGTGCTGGAGGGCTACCTGGACCCCGGGGAGTCCCTGCGGCGCGAGGGGCCTTTCGGCGACCACACCGGCTACTACAGCCTGGAGGATGACTACCCGGTGTTCCACGTTACCGCGGTAACCCGCCGCCGGGATGCGGTCTACCCGGCCACGGTGGTAGGCCCTCCGCCCATGGAGGATTACTGGATGGGCCACGCCACCGAGCGGATCTTCCTGCCCCTGCTCCGGCTGGTCGTGCCGGAAATAGTCGATTACCACATGCCGCCTTACGGGGTGTTCCACAACCTGGTGTTCGTCTCGATCAGGAAAAGCTATCCCGGCCAGGCGTTCAAGGTGATGCACGCACTGTGGGGCCAGGGGCTGATGATGCTGGCCAAGGTGATCGTGGTGGTGGATGATGATATCGAGGTGGGAGACCCGGAGCAGGCCTGGTGGGCGGCTCTCAACAATATAGACCCGCAGCGCGACACGGTCTTTTCCCCGGGCCCGGCGGACACGCTGGACCACGCGGCGGCCCTGCCGCACTTCGGCAGCAAGATGGGCATCGATGGGACCCGCAAGCTGCCCGGCGAGGGCTTCAACCGTCCCTGGCCGGAGAGGATAACGATGACCGATGAGGTGCGCGGGAAAATCGACCGCATCTGGAAGGAGCTGGGCCTGGATGGCTGAGCGGACTTCAGGTACCCGGGCAGGAAGCCCGGCCCGGCTGGTGCGCGATTTAAGCTCGCTGGTGGCCCTGCCGCACACCGTGTTCGCCCTGCCGTTCGCCCTGACCGCCATGGTGCTGGCCAGCTACCGGACCCGGGTCGGGCTGCTGACCCTGCTGCTGGTGATGGCTGCCAGCACCGGGGCCCGCTCGGCGGCCATGGCTTTCAACCGGCTGGTCGACCAGCGGATGGACCGGCTGAACCCGCGCACCAGCGGCCGCCACCTGCCCTCGGGCAGGCTGACCCGCACCCGGGTATGGCTTTTCGTGGCTGTCTCGGCCGCGGTCTTCGAGGTCTCGGCCTGGCTGCTCGGCCCGCTCTGCTTCATTTTAAGCCCGGTGGCCCTGGCGGTGGTCCTGCTCTACAGCTATACCAAGTACTATACCTCGGCCAGCCACTGGGTGCTCGGCCTGGCCCTGAGTATCGCGCCCGCCGGGGCTTATCTCGCGGTGGCCGGCACCCTGACCGCCGGGGCCTGTTTCCTCTCGCTGGCGGTGGTCTTCTGGGTCGCCGGTTTCGACATTATCTACTCCCTGCAGGATGAGAGCTTCGACCGCGGCCACGGCATCTTTTCGGTCCCGGCCCGGCTGGGCAGGAAGAACGCCCTGCTGGTGAGCCGCATCTGCCACCTGCTGAGCCCGGCCGCATTGGCCGCGGCAGGGCTGTTTTTCCCGGTGGGCGCGCTCTACTGGTCGAGCTGCCTGGTGATCGCTCTCATGCTGGCCTACGAGCATACCCTGGTCAGGCCGGATGACCTGAGCCGGGTCAACACCGCTTTTTTCACGGTCAATGGCACGGTGAGCATTCTTTTTTTCGTCATGGTGCTGGTGGACAGACTGGCCTGAAACCGGGGGATCGCCTTGGAAGCCTCGAAAACACGGTCCGGGAATAACCCGGTGGTACTGGCGCTTACCGGGGCCAGCGGGGCGCCCTACGCCCTGGAGCTCCTTCGCCGGCTGTGCCAGCAGCGGGTGCCGGTGGACCTGGTGGTCAGCCGCCACGGCTGGGACCTGCTCCGGCGCGAGGCCGGCATAGCCGACTGGGCCGGTGTTGCGGCTTACCTGGCCGGGCGGGAAGCCTCCGCCGATGGTATCAGGCTGTTCGAGAACGATGACCTCGGCGCCCAGCCGTCGAGCGGGAGCTACCCGGTACGCGGGATGGTGATCTGCCCCTGCAGCACCAAGACCCTGAGCGCGGTGGCGTGCGGGGCCTGCCGCAGCCTGATAGAGCGCTCGGCCGAGGTGATGCTCAAGGAGCGGCGGCCGCTGCTGCTGGTGGTGCGAGAGTCGCCCTACAGCCTGACCCAGATCGAGAACATGCGCTCGGCCACCCTGGCCGGGGCGATCGTGCTGCCGGCCAGCCCGGCGTTCTACCACCGGCCGCAGACCATCGCGGACCTGGTGGATTTTATCGTGGCCCGGGTGCTGGACCGCCTGTCCGTGCCGCAGTCCCTGGTCGAGCCCTGGGAAGGCGGCCGGGAATAAGGGGAGGGGCTAGCCCGGGCTCAGGCCCGCCCGCAGCATTTTATTCCCATCCGTGCAGCCGGCCGGGTCAGGCCGGGAAGATTTTCAAGTTCTTCAGGCTTCCTGCCGATATATATTAGTAGCGCCTGTTTTTTAGGTTTTCAGCATCGAAAAGCTGCCCGTTCCCCGGCTTGGCGCCCCGGGCAGCGGCGGTTTGAGCCTTTATCAGGGGATCTTACCCGATGGATTCGATGAGCGCCTTGGAGAGTGCGGGCCTGGCCCTGCAGGTACAGGCGACCATGCAGCGCAAGGTGATGGACTACCAGGCTGAGAATTTCCTCAAGCTGCTCGAGGGCCTGGATGAGCTGAGAGAGAAGATGCAGGGGGGAAAGAACGACAGCCTGGGAAAAATTGTGGATGTAATCGCCTGAAATAACTAACAAACGGATATTAAAAAGATATCCAATTGTAACTTATTGCTACGTAAATGATAACCGGCCGGTCCTTATTTGCATAGGGCCCGGCTTTTTTTATGGTAATATTTCCAAGGCCTGATGATTTTTGAAAATATAATTATCCCGAATTATTCACAAATTGACGTAACATCTGTAGGGGCAGACCCCTGTGTCTGCCCGCTTATATTATGTTTTACACCGCTGCCGGGGCAAAACAAAAGCCCGCCGATCAAGGCGGGCTTTGTGTCGAGGGTCGGTATTTTCCCGGGCATTGTCGAGGTTTGGTGCCTGCGGCCGGTCAGGCTACCAGGTTGAGAGTGCCTACCCTGCCCCTGCTGGACACCTGGCTGAAAAACCTGTTGGGCATTTTCGCCAGCAAGACCTTGGAGGCATTCTCGAGTGTCGCCATTTTGATTTTCCGGACCTGAAGCTGTACCTGGCCCAGGTTCTCAAAATCAGTTGACACATTGAACCCAGTCATTTGTTACCTCCTTGTAACATATGAACGGGCGCGGTCCCTATTTTTAATTTCGGGTTAAAGCCGGGAAAACTTTAGAAAACACGCCTTGACCGCCAATCAGGGGGCCGGGCGACAGAGGTGGACCAGGGCGAAGCGGGGTTCCTTGACATACCGGACTACGTTTCGCATAATTAATCAGATGGACCCTGTGTATTTTTGACCGATTCTTATTCGAGCGAAAGGGAACTGAATGGCGAGACCCGGAAGGCCTTCCAGGAGGCGGGATTCGAGAAAAGCTGTCGAGGAACAGGTTTTTTTTGCCGGAGCGAGCTCTTTGGAAAAGAAAGCGGATGACGTAGTGGTGCTGGATTTGAGGAAGGTCTCGGATGTTTCGGATTTTTTTCTGATCGCCGGTGGGTATACCGATATCCATGTCCGGGCGGTGGCCGAGCATTTGATCGAATCGCTGAAAAAGAAATACGGGATCAATCCCTGGCATGTCGAGGGCCTGGAGAACGGGAGCTGGGTCCTGCTGGATTACGTGGATTTCGTAGCCCACATTTTCGATACCAAGGCCAGGGATTTTTACCAGCTCGAGCGGCTCTGGGCCGATGCCAAGTCCCACCGGATTGCCGATGAGATGGCTGCTCCCTCCCCGGACTGAGTTCTTATACACATTTTATCATTCACAGAGGATTAATAATCTGACTTTAGCATGTTTCCTGAAATCCCCCGACCCTCTTTGCCAAAGGTGGGAGTAACAGGTTGCCTCGCAAAGACTTAGGCGAATTGACCGGAAAAGAAAGCTGCCCCTTTAAGGCATCCGGTTGACGGCCGCTTGTATTCGGCAGTTCTCTGAAAAATATGACAATATTTATAATGGGATCTAATATACCCTCACCAGTCTATCTCCAGTTCTTCCCAGCCCTGCAGGTACTCACCACCTATTTCCTGTTCCTTGGGAAGTAAACCGCCCGAGACGATAGCCGTGTTCTTATTTTTCCAGGAGAGCACGGAATAGAGACCCCGTACCTTGAAGCCGGCCGGATCATAATTCACTTTCAGAGCATAACTCAGGTGGGCGTTATAACTTCCTGCCAGGACCAGAGTACCGAGTATGTTATATAATTGGAACTCTTGCATCTCCGATTCGGTCACCCGTTTATCGCTGTAATAATTCATCCTTCCGCCGAGAAAAAGCTCTCCGTCATCCGAGTAATCGTAGAAGACTGCGGTGAACTCCGCCCTGGGCGGTTCCCGGTCGCCTTCCTGAATGTGATCATTAGAAGTAAGAAAAACCTCCGCAAAGCCATGAGAATCGCCATCTACTGTGCCCGATTCGCTTTCGTAAAAAACAGGCCAGGTCTTTGACATCAGCTTGTGCAGCTCTTTCAGCACCAGAGGGTTCAGTTGCCCTATGTTATTCTCCGACACGAACTCGTTGGGCCCTTCCAAGCCCATGGTGGGATTGGGAGAGACCTCGGTTTTGTCGCCTATCTCGGTTCCTATCTCCGGAACGGTCTGCTTGTCCATGATGTGCATGATAAATGCAATCACGTCCGGCAGGCTTATCTCTCCGTCATTATTGAAATCCCCGATCATTTTTGCCTGTACCGGCCAGGCCATTAAAAAAGATAATAAAAATACGAAAATAATCTTCTTGCTCATTTTAATCTCCTTTCTAATAGACCTATGTATAAGGGGTAATTGGTTTAAACAAATCATGGACATTTACAATAAAAACAATCATTTCCGTGGTAACATACTACCGGTCCTTGGCCTAAAGTGTCTTGAGGTACTCTGGCATAGCAATTTTGACAAACGTAATAAATTCCGCAATAAGGATCAGCCATGCTATACACCGTTTTGGCATTATTATCATAATTATAGAAATATCTTGCAATTGCTGGTCCACCTTCAGGATCCATACCATAATGCCAATGTGATTTTCTACCATCAGATGGCCAAGCCGGTTGGTGGGTCCACCAGTAATATTTTAATATTCCCCATTCCTCATCGCAGTAATGTTCCTGACTAGCCCATAAACCATAAGCACAATATGTTGTAGAAGAAAGCTCAGCGTCGTTATTTTCCGGAAAATCCGCTGGGTCGTAGGTAAAAATAAGACTTTTAAAAACAATTTCTCTGGATTCTTTTACACTGGAAATCTCTCTCTTGGCTTTCCTTATTTCTTCAACTTTCTCTAAAGATTCTAATATCTCCTGATCGTCTGCAAGAACTCTTTTAGCCTGTTCCAGTGTTAAGCTATATGCTTTCCCCGATTCAAATTCACTTACACCATCCCAGGGTTCAACTATGCCTATGATTGTATCCACAGAAATAGGAGTGGGCATTGACTGCATAAATAATTGAAATTCCGGGCATAATTCTATTTCGATATTTTCTGATATTACATCAGATGAACTTAGAACAGGGCTGGATACAGTATTTGAATCTTGGTCTTTACAACCAACAACAAGTAAAGATAACAATACAATAAAAATCTTTTTAAATCTCATTTTATCCCTCCATTTTAATTAATGCTAAATTAATTAATAATGTAGCCTCCTTTATAGGTATATGAATTAAAAGAAATTTGAAAAAATAAAAAAACATTTTATGTTTATATTTTAATATATTGAAACACAAAAGTCAAGAAGTTATTTTATTCATGAAAAAAAGACCTTCTTTTCTTCAGTGCAAGACCGGTATCAGCTACCAAGTGCCGGAAATGCAAGAACCGGCTGCCGGGAAACCCGGCAGCCGGTTCATTTTTCTGAAGGCAGGGAGAAGTCTGACAGTAGTTTTTTCGGGGGACCCGGCACCGGCCTCAGGGAGAGGCCTTTTTCTCGGGAGTCCGGGTGCCGATAGTCACCACCTTGATACCGCTGCGGTGGGCGATGTCCATGACCTCCACCACCCTGCCGTGGATCACCCCGCGGTCCGCCTTGATGGTCAGCCTGCTCTCATCGCCCCGGCCCAGGCTTTCCCCGATCAATTCCTTCAGGTCTTCGGCCCGGATCGGCTGGTCGCCGAAAAAGAGCTGGCCGTCCTCGGTGAGGTAGACTGTCAGGCCCTGGGGGCTTTCCGATGGCTGCGGCTCGGCGCTGGCTTCCGGCAGGTCGAGCTTGAGCGCGGGCTGGTCCATGAAGGTGGCAGTCACCGTAAAAAAGATCAGCAGCAGGAAAACCACATCCACCAGGGAAATAATATTGATGGTGGCCATTTTTCGCTGACGGGTAACGAACTGCATCACTTGGCCCCTTTCCGCTTAGGGCTGAAAGCGGGTCGCGCCTGCTGGAAGCTGTCGAGCTTGTTCAGGAGCACTCCGGCATAGTATTCGAGCTCCAGCACCAGGCCTTCCACCTTGTTGGTGAAGTAGTTGAAACCCACCAGGGCCGGGATGCCGATACACAGGCCGGTGGCGGTGGTGATCAGGGCCAGTTGGATGCCGCTGGCCAGGGCGCTGGCCTGGCCGATGCCGAACTGGGTGATGTCGTGGAAGATGGTGATCATGCCGAAAACCGTGCCCAGGATCCCCAGCAGCGGCGAAATCCCGGCAACCGTCTCCAGCACCACCAGTCCCCGTTCCAGGCGCCGCGTCTGCTGGCGCCCGGCATCCAGGATGGCCTCCTTTATTTCTTCCTTGGGCAGGTCTTTCATCCGGAGTGCGGTCAGCACGATGCTCGAGAAAGGCCCCGGGTTCTTCTCGCAGATCGAATACGCCAGGCCCAGGTCCTCCGGTCCCTTGATGTTCTCGATGACCTGGATGATCTCCGAGCGGATGACCCCGGAGTGGCGAAGGTTATACCAGCGCTCGAGGATGATCGCTACTGCCATTACCGAGCAGAGTGCCAGAGGGTACATCAAGATCCCACCCTGTTTGAAAAGCTCCAGCATTTTTTCTCCTTACCTTGGATGAGCTTTCGGGGTTAATTGATGAATTCATTGTAATAGAAACCGACTGTAATTCCCAGGCAGTCCTCTGGGAAATCGCTGGGCAGCGGCAGGAACGGCACCGAGGCGTTTATTGCATTGACGCTGGTATTTTTCAGCGACTCGTGGCCGGAGTAGCCCAGCAGCTCGAACTCCGTGATAGTCCCAT
>JAFGTO010000128.1 GCA_016934095.1 Candidatus Glassiibacteriota bacterium | reverse complement strand
CCACCACGTCCTGCATCATCGACAGCACGATATAGGTGGTCTGGGGGCTCAACACCTCCTCGCGGCTCGGACGGTATTTCCTGATCAGGCTGTTCTTGCTGTCTCGGATCTCGGTGATCGCCATCGGCTCCACTTTCACCCCCAGGTTGGGAAACACCGTGTAGGCGGAGATCAGCTCGATCGGGTAGACATCCGCGCTGCCCACGGCGATCGATTCCACTGCAGGGATAGCGGTGCGAATCCCCATCCGCCGGGCATAGGCTCCCACGGTCTCGGCCCCGACAGTCATCAGGGTCTTGATCGCCACCAGGTTTATCGAGAGGGTCAGCCCGGTGCGGATGGTCACCGGGCCCCTGAACTCCCCGGTGTAATTGGAAGGCTTCCAGATAGTGCCATCCGCCTGGTTGATCGAGATCGGAGAATCCTCCACTACCTGGCTGGCAGGGATGCCGTTGTCGATGGCCGCGGTGTAGACAAAGGGCTTGAAAGCGCTGCCCGGCTGGCGGAGTGCCTGTACCACCCGGTTGAACTTGCTCTCCCAGTAGTTCCTGCCGCCCACCATGGCCCTGATCCGCCCCTCCCCGGGCTCCAGGGCCAGCAGGGCGCCCTGCAGGTAGCCGGTTTGCCTGGCCTCGGGCACATTGAGCGAATCCTCGCCGATGATCTCGGCCCGGCTGAGGTGCTCGAAATTGTTCAGCCTGCCGCTCTCGATGAGCTGAAGGTGCTCCTCCAGGTGCTTTTCCGCAGCTTGCTGCAGGCGGACATCCAGGGTAGTGTAAACCTGCAGGCCTCGTCGGTAGAGGTCCTCCTCGCTGAAATCCTCGAGAAGCTGCCGGGTCACGTACTCGACAAAGTAGGGGGCTTTCCAGGCTTGATGCTTCCTGGGATCGACCCGGATCGGCAAGACCTTAACCGAGTCCGCAGCCTGCTGTTCGATGCAGCCGGTCTCCACCATGCAGGTGAGCACCCAGTTGCGCCTCTCGACGGCGTTTTCCATGTTGTTCAGCGGGCTGTTGCGGTTGGGTGCATTGGGCAGGCCGGCCAGCACCGCGCACTCGGACAGGTCGAGCTGGCTCACCGATTTGCCGAAATAAGTCCGCGCCGCCTCCTCGATCCCCCAGGCGCCGCTGCCGTAGTAGATCTGGTTGAAATAGCGCTCTAGAATCTCATCCTTGGTGTAGGTGTTCTCGATCTCCCAGGACAGGATGGCCTCGCGGATCTTGCGGGAATAGGTCTTCTCCCTGGTGAGAAAAAGCTCGCGGGCCAGCTGCTGGGTGATCGTGGAACCGCCCTGGGTTATCTTGCCGTACCGCCAGTTGGCGTAAAACGCCCGCAGGATGCCCCAGATGTCGATGCCCCAGTGGGTGTAAAACTTACGGTCCTCCACCGACAGCAGCGCCATCTTGAGATAAGGCGGGATCCGGACCAGCGGCACCGGGATCCGCCTCTCCGTATAGAGCTCGGCCAGCAGCGTGCTGTCCGAGGCGAATATGCGGGTGACCAGGTTCGGGGGGTCGAGCTCCATCTTGGCGATCGACGGCAGCTCCGAATGGAAATACTTGAAAAGGCCCACGCCCATGCCCATCCCGAAAAAGATGGTGCTGATCATTACCAGGACCACCACTTTCAGCAGGCTCCTCACCCGGGGATTTGACTGGTTCTGTTCCGATGCGCTCATTGCGGTCTTACCGGTCCGGGATTTCTCCCTGTGGAAAGCGGCTCAAGGTTTACTCCGCCCAAAAATAACCGCAGAAACCGCTTATGGCAAGCTCGGTGCCGCGAGAGGGTTTAAGACTCTTGCCTCCCGGGCGACTGGTATTATCGAAAAAATTTCTTTTTCAAGTTCAATATGTTATTTTGATAAGTTTATGCAGACCGCAAAGCCCCGGTCGGTCGCAGAAAATTGTCTGGCGACCGTAACGGCTTTGGAGGCAGTTGTTCGACAGCCCAGTTGCAACCAAGATAAGGAAACAGTAAATGGCATTCCCTCAGTTGAATGAACAAATGGACCTTATCCGCCGGGGAACGGTGGAGATTATCTCGGAGGATGAGCTGGAGAAGAAGATCGCCCGCTCGCTCGGGACCGGCCGTCCCCTGAACGTGAAACAGGGATTCGACCCTACCGCCCCGGACATCCACCTGGGGCATACGGTCTCGATACATAAGCTGCGCGATTTCCAGGCGCTCGGCCACCGGGTGATCTTCCTTATCGGTGATTTCACCGGCATGATCGGCGATCCCACCGGCCGCACCGAGACCCGCAGGCGCATGACCCGCGAAGAGATACTGGAAAACGCCGAAACTTACAAAGAACAGGCTTTCAAGATCCTGGACCCGCAGCAGACAGTGATCGATTTCAACAGCCGCTGGCTGGGCGGACTCGGAGTGGAGGGAGTGCTGCGCCTGAGCGGGCTGTACACAGTGGCGAGGATGCTCGAGCGGGATGATTTTGCCAAGCGCTACGCCGGGGGCCTGCCGATCTCGATCCTCGAGTTCCTCTACCCGCTGTTCCAAGGGTACGACTCGGTGGCCCTGGAAGCAGATGTCGAGCTGGGGGGCACGGACCAGAAGTTCAACCTGCTGGTCGGCCGGGACCTTCAGCGCCACTGGGACCAGGAACCCCAGGTGGTGGTGACCATGCCGCTGCTGGTCGGCACGGACGGGGTCAACAAGATGAGCAAGAGCGTGGGCAACTATATCGGGGTCAGCGAGCCGGCGGAAGAGATCTACGGTAAGGTAATGTCGATCCCGGACGGGCTGATCTACACTTATTACGAGCTGCTGACCAATGTTCCCCTGGAGAGCCTGCGCCAGATCAAAGGCCGGCTGGAGGCCCGGTCGGTGAACCCGCGCGATGTCAAGCGCGAGCTGGCCCTGGAGATCACCTCCCTCTACCACGGGGAAAAGAAAGCCACAGCAGCAAGGGACCATTTCGAGCAGGTGGTGGTGCGCAAGGACCGGCCGGATGAGGTGCCTAAGCACCGGCTGGAGGCCGGGGGCGAGCCTGTCTGGCTGCCCGGGCTGCTGCGCCAGGTGGGCTTGGTGAAAAGCTCGAGCGAGGCCATACGCCTGATCGCCCAGGGCGCGGTGCTGCTGGATGACATCAAGGTGGAGGATGCCGAGCACCGCCTCGACCCGAGCGGCGAGCATTTTCTCAAGGTTGGTAAGCGGCGTTTCGCTAAAGTGGTGTTTGAATAAGCCGGGAGGCTGACTGGACGGGGGCGGGCTGGCAGCCTTTTTGCGGTTGCACCACAGGCAGGAGCCCCCGGCGCAGGGAGTCTGGCAAAAAGGATGCCAGCCCGCCCCCCGCTGTCCGAGACTCGATTCCCCATGACTTGTCTGCCTGCAGGGTAAAACAAGCCTGCCGGCGGAAAGTGAGCATACCATGACCATGAAAGCACGGCCCCTCCAGGCAGGGATCATCTACGGACCGATCGATTCCAGGAGACTGGGACGCTCGCTGGGGATCAACATCCTGCCGACTTCGAAAAAAGTCTGCACTTTCGACTGCCTGTACTGCCAGTACGGTTTCACCACTTGCCGCTACGAGAGCGAGACACTGAAACAGTTCGAGCTGCCCGGCACGGAGCAGGTTACTACGGAGCTCGGGCAGGCGCTCGCGCTTGCAGGCGAGCTGGATGCGATCACCCTGGCCGGCAACGGCGAGCCCACCCTCAACCCGCAGTTCGCAGGGATCGCACGAGCCGTGGCCGGACTGCGGGACAGGCTGAAACCAGGGGTGCCGGTATGTATCCTCTCCAACGCCTCCACCCTGGACAGGGCAGATGTGCGCGAGGGGCTGAAGTATGTCGACCGCAAGGTGATGAAACTCGACGCAGGCACGCAGAAACTTTATTCAGCCATCAACCGCCCCTCGGCGGGCTTGAAGATCGATGCAGTGGCCGGGCACCTGGCCGGCATGGAAGGGGTCGAGATACAGTCGCTGTTCTTTGAAGGCCCGCTGAGCAATGCCGATGAAGTGAGTGTCGCCTCCTGGCTGGACCTGCTCGGGCGGATCGGCCCGGCGGCGGTGCAGGTCTATACGCTCGACCGCACTCCGGCGGACAACTCCTTGCGGCCTGTCGGCCGGAGTCGCCTGGAGGAGATAGCCGCGGCCGCTCGCAAGCGGCTTCCGCAGGCTGAGGTGCGAGCTTATTGACGTAATGAGATATCTAGGGCGGGCCGGACGCCTCGCCCCTAAAAGCCGTTGTTCTATAGCTTATACAGCCCGAAAATTTAAATATAAGGAGAAGCCATGGCCAAGCTGGCGATCAAGGGCGGTACTCCGGTAAGAAGCGAGCCTTATCCTGTCTGGCCGGTCTGGGACAACCGGGAAGTGGAGGCTGTGCAGCGGGTGGTCGAAAGCGGTAAATGGGGGATGGCCCAGGGGTCTCAGGTCAAAGAGCTGCAGAGCAGTTTCGCCCGCTACCAGGATGCCAGGTTCGGCATCGCAGCCTCGAGCGGCTCTACCGCCCTGCGGGCTTCCCTGCTGGCGGCCGGGCTGGAAGCCGGAGCCGAGGTGATCGTACCGGCTTATACCTTCGTGGCCTCGGCCACCTGTGTGCTGGAATCCAACGGGGTCCCCGTGTTCGCGGATGTCGACCCGGAGACCTATGTGCTGGATGCAGCCTCCGTGGAAAAGGTGATTACCGAGCGCACCGCGGCGATCATGCCGGTGCACCTGGCTGGTATCCCGGTTGACATGGATGCCCTGGAGCGCCTGGCGGCCGGGCGGGGGATAGTGATTATCGAGGATGCCTGCCAGGCCTGGGGCAGCGAGTACAAAGGAAAAAAAATGGGCGCACTGGGTCTGGCCGGAGCGTTCAGCTTCCAGAGCTCGAAACACATAACCGCCGGCGAGGGCGGGATAGTGGTCTCCAACGATGAGGGCTTCGCCGAGCGCTGCGCCTCGGTGGTCAACTGCGGCCGCTCGACCGGGGGGGCCTGGCATACGCACGTGCGACTGGGCGGCAATTACCGCCTGAGCGAGCTGCAGGCGGCGGTGATCCTGGTGCAGCTCGAGCGCTATGAAAAGATGCTGGCCCGCCGTCAGGAGGCCGCCCGCACCCTTGCCGGGAGGCTTTCCGCCATCGATGGCATCAAGGTGCCGGTCCTGCCGGATTACGCCACCGCCTGCAGCTGGCATTTCCTGGCCCTGCGCTACGACCCGGAGGCTTTCGGCGGGCTGCCCAAGGCCGATTTCATCAAGGCCCTCAACGCCGAGGGAATCAAGCCGGCGCACGGGGGCTACTATACTCCGGTCTACCGGCAGCAGTTCCTTTTGGAGAAAAACGTGGGGCCGTACGATGAGATCCGCCGCCACCGGTTCGGCGGCAAGGTGATCGACTACGCCGATTTCCAGTGCCCGGTCGCTGAGAGGGCCTGCTCCTCGGAGGCGGTGTGGCTGCTGCAAAACCTGCTGCTTGCCGGGCAGGAGGGCCTGGAAGATATCGTGCGGGCGGTGGAGAAAATCCGGGAAAATAACCGGGAGCTCTCCGGCTAGACGGAGGCAGTAGTGCCGGTGAGGGGTCTTGCCGGTTTTCCCGGGATGCGTGGGAGTTTGCAGCAGAGGCGGTTCTCCCGAACGAGACAGGACAGGTCGGGCAATGGAAAGCCGGCGAGAAAAAGTTTCTTACCACCAGGCGGTCGAGGCCCTCTACGGCCTTCAGTGCTTCGGTGTCAAGCTGGGACTGGAAAATATCGCCATCCTGCTCGAGCGGCTGGGAAACCCGCACGAGCGGTTTGTCTGTTGCCATATCGCCGGGACCAACGGCAAGGGCACGGCCTCCGCGGTCTGCCATGCGGTACTGGTGTCCCACGGCGTGTCCTGCGGCCTTTTCACCAGCCCCCACCTGCTGTCCATCCGCGAGCGGATAAGGATCGGCCCCGAGGCTGTCCCCTGTCAGTTTATCGCGGACTGGGTCGGCGAACACCTCCCCTTTATCCTGGGCCGTCGCATCACTTTCTTTGAAACCGTCACCGGCATGGCTTTCGATTATTTCCACCGCTCGCAGGTGGAGGCCGCGGCGGTCGAGGTGGGTCTGGGCGGCAGGTACGACGCTACTAACGTGATCCGCCCGGCTGTGGCGGCGATCACTTCGGTGGGCATGGACCATGCGAAGTACCTGGGCGCCGGCCTCCGGGCCATCGCCGCGGAGAAGGCGGGGATTGTCAAGCCCTCGGTGCCGCTGATTTGCGCCGAGAGAAACCGGAAAGTCCTCCCGGTGATCGAGGAGGCCTGCCGCAGGGTGGGCAGCCCGCTGGTCCTGCTCGAACGGGAGGTGAGGCTGAGCCGGGTGCGGCAGCTCCAGGACGGGCTGGTTTTCGATTACCGCGGCCCGGGGCTCGAGCTGCAAAGGGCCGGGGTTGCTTTGTTCGGGATGCACCAGGCCCGCAATGCAGCCCTGGGCCTGCTGGCGGCGGAGATGATGCTGGAGAAGCTGGGGGTGGCGGCGGACAATGGCAAAACGGCCCGGGCGCTGGAAGCTTTGAGGATGCCCGGCAGGTTTCAGCGGCACCTGGGCCCGGGATCGGTGGAGCTGATCCTGGACGTGGGCCACAACCCGCCGGCGGCGCGCAGGCTGGCCCTGGTGTTCAGGCAGGTCTGCGGCAGCGGCACGCGGGCCGTGGCCGTGGCCGGACTTGGATTATACAAGAGGCGCGCCGGTTTTTTCCATCCCCTGCTCTCGGTGGCGGACCGTTTTTTCCTGCCGCTGGCGGATTTCGGACGGGCGGATACCGGCCGGGGCCAGTCGGACCCGGAAAGCCTGGCGCGGTACCTGAGAGAGCACGGGGCGCGGGCGGACGCCTGCTCCTCCACGGCCGAGGCCCTGGAGCTGGCTTGCGGGCTGGCCGGGAAACGGGGCTCGCCGGTGCTGGTAACCGGCTCGTTCCATATCGTGGGTGAGGCCATGCGCTGGCTGGGAATCAGCGTGGACCAGGGAGAGAGGTCAGTTGGCAGACATTAGTCTTGAATTTCAGGCGGTACGCACCCTGTGGCTGGTCCTGCTGCCGGCGGCCGCCCTGGTGGTGGCCTGGTGGACCTACCGACGCACTTTCCCTCCGCTGAGCGCCGGCTACCGGCTGCTGCTGCTGGGCCTGAGGATTGCGGTGGTCGCCCTGACCGGGATGCTGCTGTTCGAGCCGGTGGTGAGCCTGACCCGGTCGAGATCGAGGCCAGAGCGGGTGGCGGTGCTGGTGGATCGCTCGGCCAGTATGTTGCTGCCCGCAGAAGGCGGGGGTGTCGGCGGGGACAGGCGTGAGGCGGCCCTCGAGATTGCCGACGGCCTTATTTCCGGACTCCCGTCTGCAGGACAGGAACCGGCCCTTTTCGCTTTCGGCGGGGAGCTGACAGCGATGGACAGCCTTGGCGGTATTTTCGCCTCAGTGGAGGACCGTACCGACCTGGGCGCCGCACTCGAGGGACTGCTCTCCGCAGCGCCGGGCCTCTGGGACAGGATCTACGTGATCAGCGACGGTGCAGTCAACTCCGGGGCGGACCCGGTTTCAGTCCTGGAGGCTGCGGAAGGAGACCCGCCTGCGGTCGAGGCCGTCATAGTGGGCGAGCGGCCCGCCCTGTCGGACCTGGCCCTGGTCGGTGTCGAGCGGCCGGGAGGACGGGTTTTCGCCGGGCAGGAGATGGAGCTCGAGCTGTCCATCGCTGTCAGCCGGCCCGGGCCTGCAGGGGAAGCGGCCCCCGGCGGGGTAGTGGCTGTGGCCGACATTTTTGTCGATGGGCGCAAGGCGGCCGAAAGGCGGATCGTCCTCGAGCCGGGCCCCTCCCGGTTCGTGAGCTCCAGGGTCAGAGTCGAGGCCGGCGATCCCGGACTCAAGCTGGTCAGGGTCGTCCTTCGCCCCCTGGAAAACGAGTGGTGCACCTTGAACAACGAGCGCCTGCTGTTCGTGGAGGTAAGCAAAGGCAAGCGGGAGATACTGCTGGTGAGCAACCAGCCGGACTGGGACTTCACTTTCCTGCGGCAGGTCATGTTGTCGAACGGGGACTGGAACGTGGAGTCGCTGGTCCTCTTGCGCTCCTCCGGGACAGGGGTGTATGTCCGCCGCCTGGATGACGATGGCGTTTATTCCCAAGGTTTTCTGCCTGGTGCAGCAGAGCTGCAGGAGGTTGAGCTGGTGCTGTTGCACGGCGAGCTGTCAGGGTACGAGGCCGGGTTCTTATCGCGCCTGGCCGGCCGTGCCGCCAGGGGAGGGTTCGGGCTGATTTTCTGGCCGACCGGCCCGCTGGCGCTCTCATCTCTGCCCGGAGATCTCGCGGCGTACCTGCCGTTCAGGGGGAATCTGCCCGGGGGGTTCAGGCAAGTACCCGGCCGTCAGCAGCCGGCAACCGTCTTTACCCTCGACCGCTATGGCATCCTTGACGGCCTGGGTGCCGGAGAAACTATGGACAACCTGCCACCGCTGGAGTGGGTGTTCCCGGACGCCCCGCTCGAGGTGCAGGCGGAGGTGCTCGCCAGGGCCGGCACAGGCAAGCGCAGGGACCAGGCCCTCGGGCCGGTGCTGGTGGCCCAGCCGGTAAGGCGGGCCCGGGTGGCAACGGTCCTGGGAAGAGGGCTGTGGCGCTGGCACATGCTGGGGCAGTCCTCCGGGGAAAAGCGGGACACCAGGTATTACAGGTTGTGGGAAGAGCTGACCGGCTGGCTGTTGAGCGGTGAGCGCAGCGAGGAATTCACCCTCCGGCCCAGGCGGCCGGTTTTCAGCCGGGGGGAGGAGGTCGTTCTCGACGGTGCCCTGCAGCAGGCTGCGGAGCAGGAAACTGCGGCCGGTTCCACTAAGACAGTCAGGGTGGTGGTGAGGCGCCAGGCGGAGAAGGAGGATACCGTGGCGGTCGCCGAGGTGCAGCCCGGGGAGTACCGGGACGGCGAGGCGGTTTTTACCGTTGAGCCGGGCAGGTTGGCGCCCGGATCCTACGTCTATGAGGGCCGCGTTGCCGGCAGGGTGGTCTCTGGCAGGTTTGCAGTGGAAAGCTACTCCCCCGAGCTGGCCGAGACCGCACCGGACACGAGCCTGCTGGCCGGGTTGCCCGCGAGGAGCGGGAGCGTTACCTTGCATGGGCGGGATTTCAAGGCCCCTGCCCTCACCGGGGAAATCCGGGAACCCGAGGTGAGCGCTTTTCACCCATACACCAGCGGCTGGGTTTATTTGCTGATAGTAGCTCTGCTGGCCGCCGAATGGACCCTGAGACGCCGGAAATCATTGGCCTGAGCGGGTGGGATGGCCCAATCAGCCTGCTTGAGGGCTGGTCGTTCGCTTTACTCTGTTTCCTAGATGACACGCTGAAAAAAATATGGTATCGGCTTGTAAAGCTTAATTTGTTGACAACCGCGATAGAGAAAAATATCTTATAGATTCGTTCAGCCTCCGGCATTTGATAGCTTTCGATATAGGATGACTTAATCTGTTGAGGGAAAATATATATGAGTGAAAACCGCAGCCAGGATATCCAGTTGATAAAAATCGCCATCCAGATTGAAAAAGACGGCGAGCATTTTCTGGAGCGTTTTCAGACTCGTCTCGGAGAATCCTCTTCACTGAAGTCGTTCGTGCAGCAAATGCTCGATGAAGCGGCAGCCGACCGTGAAGCCTTTGAAAACCTGCTGGTGCCGCTTGAATCGGTGCAGAACACGGATAAAATAGAGGATATCTCCCTGGATGACTATGTCAAGGACCTCCAGAAAACCCGCAGCGAAAAATTTTACCCCCACACTAAAGCCGAAGAGCTGTTTGACCGGAATTTTAATCCTATCCACGTGCTGGCTTACTGTGTGGACACTTGGAACGAGTTGTCGAACTTCTATTCGATAAGTTCGGGAGACATTTTTTACGAGAATGAGAAAAAGGCATTTGAGGAAATCTCCTCGCGGAAGAAAGAACAGGCAGAGCAGATAGCAAAAAAGAAAAAGGAAGTCATCGCCCGCTTTCCCTGATTTTTCCGGACCAAGGTATCAGGGACTGCCCAGCAGCAGGGATTGTCAGGGCGTAGCGTATACCTGTCGAATAGAGAAACAAGCGCCCCCGGGAGAGCTGAACCGCCAGGGGGCGCATTTTTTAACCCGGGCTTTCGCGCCAAAGAGCCTTTGGCACGGCTGGGGCGCCGCAGTCAGGACCCGGCTTGCGGGGAGCTGCCGTTCCGCCTTCGGCGGGATTATGGATATAATCCGGTTCAAACGGACCGAGAAAGGGTGAAAAAGTGATGAAAGTCGAGATTATCAAGGCCCTGGACCTGAAAACCAGGACTGATTTGCTGGTGCTCCCGGTATGCGAAGACAGGGTGATGCAGGGCGGTCCGGTGCTCCAGCTCGATAAATTGCTGGATGGTACGTTGAAACAACTGGTTGAAGAGGAGGATTTCAAGGGCAAGCCGGGTCAGGGCCTGACCTTTCATACCATGGGGAAGGCCGGTGCCTTGAGGGTGGCCCTGCTGGGGCTGGGCCCGGAGGAGAAAGTGGCTGCCGAGCGCTTTCGCCGCCTGGCCGGCCGGGCCGCCGAGGTGGCCAGGAAGTACCGCGTCAAGAGCCTGACCCTTGCCTGCCCGGTTCCGGCCGCACCGGGCCTGGAAGTGAAACAGGCGGTGGGGGCCATGGCGGAGGGCCTGAGCCTGGGGCTTTACCGGTTCGACAAGTACAAGAAAGAACCGGAAGGCCGTCCGCCTTATACAGGCCCGCAGAAAGTCTCGGTCATCGGGTTCGGGGCGGATGGCAGGCCTTACACTGACAGCGGGGCGCTGAAGGCGGCGGTGGAGAGGGCGGAAGCTTTGGCCGGGGGGGTAAAGATCGCCCGGGACCTGGTCAACGAGATCCCGGAGGTGATGACCCCGGAGGAGCTGGCGAAAAAGGCCGGGGAGCTGGCTTCCGCCACACCCGGCTTGAAGCTGAGAGTGCTTGACAGTAAGGCGATGGCCCGCTGGAAGATGAACGCGGCGCTGGCGGTTGCCCGCGGCAGCGACAGGAAGCCGTGTTTTATCGAGCTCGGCTACGCGCCGAGGGGCGCAGGGAGAGGCCCGGGGCTGTTCCTGGTGGGCAAGGGGGTGACTTTCGACAGCGGCGGGCTGAATATCAAGCCGGGCGAGCATATGGCGACGATGAAAATGGACATGGCCGGCGCCGCGGCGGTGATCGCCGCAATCACGGTGGTCGCCCGGATGAAGCTCCCGGTGAGGGTTACCGCGCTGGTGGCCGCAGTGGAAAACCTGCCCGGAGGCCGTGCGTACAAGCCGGATGACGTAGTGGCTGCCTTGGATGGAACTACCATAGAGGTGGGCAACACGGATGCCGAGGGCCGGGTGACCCTGGCCGACTCGCTGGGCTGGGCGGTGAAACACAAGGCCGGGCGTATCGTGGACCTGGCCACACTTACCGGGTCCTGCGTGGTGGGCCTGGGTCCTCACACCGCCGGGGCCCTGGGCAATGACGAGCCCTGGCTCGACCAGGTCTGCCGGGCGGCCGGGGAAGCCGGTGAGAAAGTCGCCCTTCTGCCGCTGGATGAAGACATGGAGGATGATATCAAGAGCGAGGTCGCCGATGTGAAAAATGTCGGCGCCACCCGCTTCGGCGGGGCGATTACCGGGGCGCTCTTCCTGCAGAAGTTCGTCAAGGATACCCCCTGGGTGCACCTGGACATCGCCGGCCCGGCCTGGGCGGACAAGAAACGGGATTACGCCCCGGTGGGCGGCACCGGCTTCGGAGTCCGCCTGCTGGTGCACCTGGTCGAGCGCCTGGCGCAAGAGCGGCAGGCCTGACGGCTTATGGTTACCGACATCTTTGCCGGTAGAAAGGGGCGATCCTCCGGGGTCGCCCCTTTTTGATAGTGCGCCCGGCAGGGCGCACCCACTTGGAGGTTAAAGTCCTTTACAGGCCCGACAGGGGGAACTGTTAGCCGGACGGCAAGGGTG
>JAFGTO010000127.1 GCA_016934095.1 Candidatus Glassiibacteriota bacterium | reverse complement strand
CTCTGGGTCTGCGCAGGGACCTCGTTTTTCCTGCTCGTCTTCAACCCGCTGCTCGGCATCCGGGACTGGGACCTGCTGTGCCTGCCCGCAGTCCCCCTGGCGCTGGCAGCCGGCCTGGCCCTGGCCAGGGTGCTCCCCGGGGCCGGCGGCAAGGCATTCCTCAGGACCCTGGCCCTGGCAGCGGCCGCCCATGCCGCCACCTGGGTCTGGATCAACTCCGACATCTCCCGGGGAGTCCAATTCCTGGACCGCGTAGCCGAAGCCGACTGCCACCTGGACACCGGCAAGTTCACCCTGGCGAGCATGCTCCACGAGCGCGGGTTCTTCCGCAAAGCGATCCGCCAGTACAGGCTGGTCGAGTCTTCTGACCGGTTCAAGATGCAAAAGTCGAGGTTCAACCTGGGCAATTGTTTTTTCAACCTGGAGATGCCGGACAGCATAATATTTTACCTGTCCGGTTTCGAGAAGGGCTACATGGTGTCCGCCGTGGTTAAAGACTATGATATGATCCTCTCTCTGGCCTGGGACATGAAATGCCGCTCGGACAGCGCGACATCGTATTTCCTCGCCCCGCGCCGCCTGGGCCTGGAACTGGATGAGGCGCACAGGACCAAGTGGGCCGAAATGATGACCCGCCTGGCGGACTGCTATGAGAAAAAGCTGCTGCAAGACCCAGCCGACATCGATGCCCAGTTATTTTTCCTGCGGCTCTACACCCTGAAACGAGAAGATGACAAGCTGGCGGACGTTTACCAGCGACTTCTCGCCCATTACTACTCCCTGGAGCAGTGGAACCGCCTGCTCCAGTTCGCCGACCTCTGCGGCCACCGGGTCTATTTAGAAAAGATGCTGTCCGAAGCCCTGGCGCAGCACCCGGAGGCAGCCAGGCGGCCCGATGTATCCCCCTAGCTCCGGGGCGCGGACTGCTGAAAACAGGCACAAAGGGGCAGAGGCACAGAGGCCCCGCCACCCTTCACCGGGCGAGGCATGCCTCGATCCTACGGCAAAATATGATTTCTTATTCATTTTCTGTGCATTCTCGCGGCCATGCCCACGGACGAAAAAATCCCCTCTGCCAAGAGGGGTGCCTGCCGCAGGCAGGCGGAGTGTGTAATACTGCACGCCGACATCCAGGCGCAGCCGCAGGCTGCGAAAACAGGGGCCGCTGTCTGAGCTGCAACGAAGAAGCGTTAAATGAACTCGTATGCCACCGTTTCGTGTGGAAGTATCAGATCGCGGGCATGCCTTCACGGGCCTTTAAAGGCGAGCGTAGGCGGGCAGCGAATAAGCGTGAGAAAAGCACTTATACACCATATTCATTATAAATCTGGGAACCAGGGCGAGTTGCGGCCCCTAAGAGATTTTTGCTGCTTTTGATCGACTGCAAAAGCAGAAGAAAACTAGTTGGATAGCCGAATGTGCTATTACTCAATATTGTGATTCAAGCGCCCGAGCGCATTCCTCGCAGCCCGGGCGCGGACGAGAAACACAGGGATTACCTCTCAACCAGGCTCGCGCTGAGCGTAAAACGTCAGGTTCGTTCTGCCCATCGCTGGGCTGCTTCGCGGCTCAGCCCGCGGAAGAGAAACACAGGGATTACCTCTCAACCAGGCTCGCGTTGCGCGTAAAACGTCAGGTTTTCGTCAGGTTCGCCCTGCCGTCAACGGCTACTGGATGTAATGGATAATCAGGGTTAAATTTACAGGATGAAGCGCATAAGAAAATTGCTGATTTTTTTCCTCAGCACTGCTGCAGCCCTCGCTCTCGGGGAGGGTCTGCTCCGGATGGGGGATTTCCCGCCCCTGGGCAGGAGGTTCGAGCTCCGCGACTCGCTGACCCTCACCCCGGACCCGGTGCTGTTGCCCGGCACGGCCAGCCCGGCGCTGTTCAGGCGGATCGGCGGCCTCAGGGGAAGGCTCCCCGGGCCGGGCCAGACCTGCCGGATCCTGGCCCTGGGCGGCAGCTCTACCGAGTGCTTTTTCCTCGACGAGAGCAAGACCTGGCCGGCCCTGCTCGAGCGGAAGCTCAACCGCCTCTGCTCCACGGACAGCTTCTGGGTAGGGAACGCCGGTTACAGCGGGGCCGCAGCAGCCGACCACCTGCAGGACCTGCCGGACTATTACCTCCGTGTACAGGAGCTGGATGCAGTAATTATATTGGTAGGGATAAACGATCTGTGCCGGGCGCTGGCTGCCGGCGGCAGCCTGGAAACGGAAGAAGACAACAGCCTGTTGATCGACCGCTGGCAGCGGGCCAGGCATTTCCTCTGGAAAAACTCCTCGGTCTACGCCCTGGCCAAGGCGGTCGTTTTCAGGCAGAGCCTGGACCCGGACCGCAGCTCGCCCGCCTCGGGCGGCCACTACGAGCTTTACCGGAGGAACCGGCGCAAGGCCCGCGGCTACCTGGACAGGCTGCCGGCCCGTTTCGACTACAGCCTGGCGGAATATGAGAACCATATCGGAGCGCTGATCAGGCTGGCCCGCAAGCTGAGCCTGAGGCCGATCTTCCTCACCCAGCCCACGGCCTGGGACCGGCAGGCACCGGGCTACATGAAAGAGCTGTTCTGGTTTGGCTGGACTGCGGGCGGCTCATCGGTGCCCGACCAGGATTACTATTCTGTCAGGACACTGCGGGAAGGGATGGACTTGTTCAACGAGTCTTTGAAGCGGGTCTGCCTGGAGAGCGGAGCGGAGCTGTACGACCTGGCGGCGATCCAGGAACCGGACACCACCATGTTCTACGACGACTGCCACTTCAACAACCAAGGCGCGCGAAAAGCAGCCGACTTCACGACCGCACACTTCCTCGGGATCGAATGAGTCGGAGCCGCCCACCGGCCCGGGAAAATACGGCCCGCTGCGGCCGGGCACTGCAGCAGGCCGGTTCTGTTCATGGTCCACCGTCTTTTTTACTGATCAGCTTCCGGCTCATCCGGCGGGAAGGGCCGCGAGCAGCCGGTCGATATCCCCGGCATCGTTGTAGTAATGCGGGG
>JAFGTO010000126.1 GCA_016934095.1 Candidatus Glassiibacteriota bacterium | reverse complement strand
GAACCAGGTCTCGCGCCAGTCGTCCGGAGAAGCCCGCCACCAGGAGATCACGTCCCTGATACACCGGGCGTAACCGCTCTCCGGCGGCAGGCTGAGCAGGGCTTTCTCCACCACGGTTACGATGTCCGACTCCAGAAAGGCGTGGCAGTACATGGCCGAGACGAACACCCCGCCGTAGACCCCATCCCCGTAATTCATGATGTGGCCCACTTTGTCGCAGTATTCGAGCGCGGTGGCGGGCAGGCCGGGACAGATAAGCCCGATAAAATCGCTCTCGATCTGGAAATCGATGTCATCGGCGTGGGGGTTGTTTTTCCAGAAGCCCGACCCCGGCGGCATGATCCCGTGCAGGATGTTCCAGCGGCCCGCCTGGTTGGCGTGCCAGAGGTTGAACCCGGCCGTGGCGAACTTGAGCGCCAGGGCCGCGGTCGAGGCCTCCGGGCCCAGGCTGTCGAGCACTGCCAGGAACGACAGGTCCATGTAAAGGTCGTCGTTGTTGAAATGGCGCAGCATGTCGTCCGGCTCGACCGGGATCTTGTAATAATCCTGGATCATGGTGCCCTGCCAGCGGAACTCGGTGGGCAGGCCGTAGGTCACTCCCACGGTCTGGCCTACCCAGCCGCCCTTGATCTTGTCCCGGATGACCCCGGAGTCGAGGGTAACTGTGCCGGCGCGGGCCGGGCCGGGGAGAAAGAAGGCCGGCAAGATTACGGCCAGGCTGAAAAGGGCTGAAAACTTGGCTTTCGACATCGGGTAACCTCCACGTTGGCTGTGAACGATCCGGCCTGGATAAAACCCTGTCTGCGGAAAAGGCCCGGGGCGGATTTTCCGCTTCGGGCTTTCCCGGTCAGCTCCCGGTTTTGCGGTAGACCAGCAGCTCGGTCAGCACCGGCACGCCGTCCCCGCCGAGCATCCTGACTTCGACCTGGTGTGGGCCCTGTTCCAGGTCGTAGCTCCAGAACAGCGGCGTGCGGCGGTCGTGCAGGTTCACCGCGAGGACCACTTGCTCCACCAGGCTGCCATCCACGTACACCTCGCATTGCGCCTGCCCGCGGTAGCCCTCCAGCCGGCCGTCGATCACGAACGCGGCGCCCTGGAAAGTGCCGGTGTAGGGGTTGTCCGGAGTTAGCTTATGACCCGGTTCCCACCTGCCTCCGCCGATAAAACTCTTACTCTCCGGGGCCAGCCCCTCGAAGCCCACCTCGATCTTGTCCGGGGCCTTGGGCGGCTCGAGCCTGATCTTCCAGGCGTCGTCGGTTACCTCGCCGCCGCCGCGGCGCACCAGCTCGGCGGCCAGCCGGTAGCTGACCCGGCAGGCATCCTCGAGGCTGTAGTTGGAATAGCTGAATTTCAGGTTCTCGACCTTGTCCAGGCCGAGCTTCCACCTGTCGGGGATCCTGCTGAAGCCCAGCAGTGTGCCCAGGATGCCGCCGGCATTGGCCGGGTTGCAGTCTGAGTCGGCGCCGCAGCGGGTGGAGATGTCCACCGTTTTGCCGAAATCCCCCCCGCCGTATAGCAGCCCGATCGCGATGTAAGCGCCGTTGTACGCGGCATCGATGTCCCCGGGATCCAAAGTACAGCCCGGGCAGCCCACGTCCTCGGACCACTTTTTCTGCACCTCGAACCAGGTGCGGTGCCAGTCATCGGGATACTGCCTCCACCACCCGACCACGTCGCCGATACAGCGGGCGTACTTGCTTTGCGGCGGCAGGCTGAGCAGGGCTTTTTCCACCACGGCCACGATGTCGGTTTCCACGAAAGCGTGCGAGTACATGGCCGAGACGAACACCCCGCCGTAGACCCCATCCCCGTAGTTCATGATATGCCCCACCTTGTCGGCGTAGCCGAGGGCCGTGGCCGGCATGCCCGGGCAGATCAGGCCGATGAAGTCGCTCTCGATCTGGAAGTCGATGTCATCGGCGTGGGGGTTGTTTTTCCAGTAGCCGGACTGTGGCGGCATGATCCCGTTGAGGATGTTCCAGCGCGCCGCCTGGTTGGCGTGCCAGAGCTGAAAACCGGCCGTGGCGAACTTATGGGCCATGGCCTCCACCGGCGCATCCAGGCCCAGGCTGTCGAGCACGGCCAGGAAAGCCAGGTCCATGTAGAGGTCGTCGTAGAGGCCGGGAGAGTTTTCATAGTACCAGCTCAGGCGGGTCTCATCCCATTCGATAGGCACGTAGTCCTGGATCCAGGTGCCGTTCCAATCGAACTCGGTCGGGCCGCCATAGGTGCAGGCCACAGTCTGGCCGACCCAGCCGCCCCTGATCTTGTCCCGCATCACCTCGCTGCCGATCCTGGCCGTTCCGGGCTGGCCCGGGCCGCAGCAGGTGAACAGCGCGGCCAGGAGCACGGCCGCAAGTCCGCAGCGCAGCTTTGTCATTGCTTGACCTCCGGGTGGTTTGAGAAAAAGTCCGGACAGGGGGGTCGAAAAAATACCCCCGATGACCTCATTTGCATGATAAGGCTTTGACAGCTTCCCTCGAACCGGCTCAGCCGACCTTGAGGAAGATCTCGCGCTTATACAGCCAGTAGACCGCGTACCAGTGTACCGAGAGCACCAGCAGCGACTGGATGATTACGCCGATGTCCCCCAGGGGGACCAGGAACCCGCGGGTGAACACGTGGAGCCAGGAGTCGATGTCGCCGCGCAGCATCTGGACCAGCACGTAAATGGTGATCGAGTTCATCCCGACCACCTTGAAAACGAAAGACCACCTGCGCCTGTTTTTGACCTCGATCACCCAGTGGCAGGCCGCCAGGAAAATCAGGGCCCAGCCGGCGCTGAAAACAGTCCAGGAGGGGGTCCAGATACGCTTGACAACAGGGATCAGAGGGCTCAGGGCCATACCGGCGACCAGGCAGGCGACGCCCGCCAGCAGGAGCCACCCGACCTTGCCGGTCTCGGACTTGCCCCTGAGCAGGAGCTCGCCGGCCATGATCCCGAAAATCACCGTGGAAATGGAAGACAAGGCGTTGATACTGAGGTAGCCGCCCTTATCGAAGCGGCCGAGCCACCAGTAATCCAGGGCGGAGCCGAAATTGGCGTTCTTGGCCCAGGGGCCTTCCGTACCGACCCCCGGCCAGAACTGGAACAGCGCCCAGTGCAGGACAAGGATGCCCAGGGCCGCCGAGAGCTGGACCTTGAGGCCGCGGCCCAGCACGAAGAAGGCGAAGAAATAGGCGATGGCGATCTGCTGCAGCACGGTAGTCAGGTCGATCAGCACCCTGTCTTTATGCGCGCAGACAATCGCCATGCCGATAACCAGCAGCATCAGCGAGCGCTTGAACACGTACCCGACCATCCCGGACCGGGTCTGGCCGCGGGCGCGCCTGACCGCGAAAGCGAACGGCATGGCCACCCCGACAATGAAAATAAAGGACGGCTGGATCAGGTCCCAGGCGGAAAAACCCTCCCAGGCCACGTGCTCGACCTGACGGGCCAGCCATTGCCAGCCGGGGTTATCCGCCAGGCTGGAAAGGCCTAAACCGGCCGAGACCATGAAAATCATCGTTATTCCGCGGTAAACATCCAGCGACAGCAGGCGACCTTTGTAGGGCAGTCCATTACTCATCGGGCGGGCCTCCGGTAAAAAGGACAAATACTTATTTTTGAGATGGGCGGTAAAGGTTGCAGCGGGTGATAAATCACCGTTGGCTGCAGGCTGCCCGAAAATTTTATGCAGGCGTTTTGACAACCGCAACTTCTGCCTTCGGATATATTTTAACAAGATATACAAACAGCGGGAAAGAAGAAAGAAGATTATGGAGTTCCCCCGCGTTACGGGTTATTTTGGTGCCCGGGCACTTTCTGCCTGCAGGCAGCGTTTTACCAGTTCCGTCTCGACATGATTGCGGCAGCCGTTTGCCGGGAAAGGAGAACCGTCATGGATCGCCGGACATTTATCAGGGCAGGTATGCTTACCGCCGGCAGTACCGCTACTGCGGGCATGTGCCAGACAGCACCCCGGGAGGAGAAAGCCGCCGGACCCCAAGAAAAAGCCGGGATGAAATACCGGGCCCTCGGCCGCACCGGGCTGGAAGTGAGCGAGGTCTGTTTCGGTACTTACGGCTGGCAGGACTCGCCGGTACTGGAGGCTGCCATAGCCTCCGGGGTCAACCTGGTCTGCACCTGCTCGGACTACCAGGACGGCGCCGCCGAGAGGGCGATAGCGCCCTCGGTAGCCAAACACCGCGACAGCCTGGCCGTGCTCAGCGGGCTGGACTGTTTCAGGAGCCCGGGCGAGCAGGAGATGCTCGAAAGACTGGACATCAGTCTCGAGAACCTGGGTACCGGATACCTCGACTTTTGGGTGCCCCACCAGGCGGACACTGTCGAGAACGTGGCCGACCCGGCCATCCCCAGGGCCTTCGAGAAAATGAAGAAAGCCGGCAAGGCCAGGCACCTGGGCATCTCGACCCACAGCAAGGACCTGGAAGCCATGCTGAACAGGGCGATCGACCTGGGCTACTACGAGCTGATCCTCTGCAAGTATAATTTCATGGAATACACCAGCCAGATGGAAATATTCGAGCGTGCGGCGGAAAAGGGGATCGGGGTTATCGTTTTCAAGGTGAGGGCCGGGGCAAGGGAGTCGGAGGTGGAGGCGCTGCAGAAGAAGGGACTGGAGCTCGGCCAGGCCAGGGTGCGCTGGGCGCTGTCCAACCCGAATGTCTCTTCGGTCTGCGCGCACTTCTCGAACTTCTCCGCAGTGGACAGCTACCTCGAGGCGGTCAGCAAACAGCTCTCGCTCGGGGACGCCCGCCTGATCGAGGACTACCGGCGTGCGTTTGCTAGCCGGTACTGCCGGAGCTGCGGCACCTGCGCCGGGCGCTGCCCCCATGGAGTGGATGTGGCCGGAGTGATGCGCTACCACATGTATTTCAAGTATTACGGCTTCGAAAAAGAGGCCATGGCCCGTTACGCCGCCCTGCCGCAGGGGTCGAGACCGCTCGCCTGCAGCGATTGCCCGGCGCCCTGCGAGGCAGCCTGCCCTCACGGCCTGTCCACCAGGCGGAACCTGGTGGAGGCGGCAGAGCTGCTCGCGGCCCCTCGACAAACCTGACGTTCGACGCTCATCGCGAGCCGGGTTGAGAGGTAGTCCCTGTGTTCCTAGTCCACGGGCGAGCTGAGAGGCTTCCCGGTTTACGCACCCCGCCTGCCTGCGGCAGGCACCCCTCTCGGAGAG
>JAFGTO010000125.1 GCA_016934095.1 Candidatus Glassiibacteriota bacterium | reverse complement strand
CAGGTCGAGGCCACGGTGAACGAGCTGATCCTGGCTTTCGGCCGCATGCTGCTCAGGGCTCCTGCGCCTGAGCCGGTGCACCTGGTGGCACGCGAGCAGGTGTCCGCGGCCGATCGGGTCGGGGAAATCCGCCGGCTGTTGAAAAAGAAGGGCAGACTGCTTTTTTCCGACCTGGTTGCGGGAGGGCCGGCGAGCCGGATTTTCCTGGTGGTCACCCTGGTGGCCTTGCTGGAGATGGCACGCAGCCGCGAGATCGTTGTCGAGCAGGATGAGCTGTTCTCGGAGATCTGGATCGCCCGCAGGAGAGGCAGGAAAACCGGGGCCGGGCGGTCGAAAGACCCCGGCGGCCCGGCAGGGACTGAAGAGGAAGGAAAACAATCCGGAGACCCCGGACCTGACAGAGGAAAGGCCGGCAATGGCTGAGTTTCCCGATGAGATGATTGTAGAGGCCATGATATTCGCCTCGGATGAACCTGTTGCGGCCCGGAAACTGGCCGCTGCGGCCGGGATTACGGCTGAGGAGGTGGAGCGGGCGGTAGCCTCGCTCAACCGGGCTTACGAACAGGGCAAAAGGGCTTTCCGCATCCTGAAGATCGCCGGCGGCTACCAGTTCCGCACTATCGGGGAGCTGGGCCCGTATGTCCAGGGGCTGGGCCGTCAGGTACTGGCCGGCCGTCTGAGCCTGCCCGCGCTCGAGACCCTGGCGATCGTGGCCTACCGCCAGCCGATCAGCCGTCCCGAGATCGAAAAAGTGCGCGGGGTGAATGTCTCGGGAGTGCTGAAAACCCTGCTCGAGAGGAAGCTGATCACCATCACCGGCCGCGCGCAGGTGCTGGGCAGGCCGCTGCTCTATGGCACCACACCCCGTTTTTTGCGCCATTTCGGCCTGGAGTCCCTGGAGAACCTGCCGCGGGAGTCCGAGCTGCAGGTGATCCTGGCTCGGCAGGAAGAATCTCTCGGCGAGGGGAACGGGGAACCCGGACCCGAAAGCGAGGCGCCCGGAGAGCCGGACGGCCAGCAAGTGCTGATATGAGACAGCGGGCGGAAAAAATTGAGAAAGTTCTGGCCGCTGCGGGAATCTGCTCGCGCAAGAAGGCCGGGGAGCTGATCCGCCTCGGTCTGGTGAAGCTCGACGGCCGGGTGTTAGATGACCCGGCGGTAAGGGTCGACCCGCAGACCCAGGTGCTGGAATACTGCGGCGAAAGGGTGCACCCCGCCGCGGAAACACCCTCCTGCCTGCTGCTCTACAAGATCGCCGGTTTTGTCACCTCGGCCTCGGACCCCCACAACAAGCGGACTGTCTACGATCTGCTCCCGGAGCACGAGCGCGACAGGAACAGGTGGCTCTACGTGGGCAGGCTGGACCGCGACAGCGAAGGCCTGCTGCTCTTTACCGATTCAGGGGACCTGGCCCACCGCCTGACGCACCCCTCTTTCAAGGTGCCCAAGCGCTACCGGGTCGAGGTCGAAGGCAGGCCGGAAGCCTCGCTCCTCAAGCCCCTGACCGAGGGGCTAACGGTCGACGGCAGGAAGATGAGGATGGACAGGGTGCGGGTGCTGCGCTCCGGGAAGAATTCCGGTACCCTCGAGGTAACCCTGCACCAGGGCGAAAAACGCCAGGTCAAACGCATGCTCGGTCAACTGGGGTTCAAGGTGGCTGCCCTGCTGCGCACGCACTTCGGCCCGCTGACGCTCAAGGGCCTGGAACCCGGAGGCTGCCGCAGGCTGAGCCGCCGGGAAGTCGTTTCTCTGCTGGAATCGGGAGAGGCTCGACAGTAGGCAGGAGGCGGCAATTTTTTTGACAATTCCAGTTGTTATTCGTTATTTTAATACAATTATTTTCTTTTCCGTTTTCCGGTCAACCGTAACTCGTTATGCCTGGATTAAGAGATAAACTGCATTTCAAGCCGGTACGCCCGGCCATCCGGTCGGGCATGCTGCTGGCGGCCCTTTTGCTGCTTGCCCGCCCGCTGTCGGCAGGGGAGCGCCCTTTCTATATCCTGGACATGGGCGGTTCCCAGGACAACTGCGCCCTGCTGGTCGATAAGAAAACCCAGTTGATCGGGCTTTACCGGGTTTCGGCCGATGGTCCCCGGCTGGTGAAGCAGTACCGCTGCACCACCGGCAGGAACAACAACGGGACCAAGGTCAAGGAGGGCGACAAGAAGACGCCCAACGGGATCTACTTCTTCCGCGGTATCCTCGAGGACGAACAGTTGCCGCAGAAATACGGCATCCGCGCTTTCACCATGGATTACCCCAACGACTACGACCGCCTGAACAGCAAGACCGGCTACGGCATCTGGCTCCACGGGGTGGATGACGACTCCCGGGTCGAGATCAGCTACGACACCGAGGGCTGCGTGGTGGTCACCAACGAGGATATCCTCGACCTGGGCCGTTATATCAAGCTGCGCGACACCCCGGTCATTGTAGATGACAGTATTTATACTTTTAGCGGAGAGGATTTCGAGGCCGGGCGCAAGCAGGTCGGGGACTTTACCGGGAAATGGGCTGCAGCCTGGCGCGACAAGCAGATTGACGAATACATGGACTGCTACGATGAGCGCTTCCAGGGCTCGGGCAGGAACAAGGCCCAGCACCGCGCCCATAAAACCAGGCTCAACAAGCTCTATAAAAAAATAGAGGTCGACCTCAGCGACCTCAGAGCCTACCAGTATCACGACTACGTGGTGGTTTCCTTCATCCAGGACTACCACTCCAGCCTTTTCCGCTCGGTGGGCCGGAAATGGCTCTACCTGTCCCGCACCCCGGATGGATTCAAGATCTTTTCAGAGCGTTTCAGCAGGCAACAGTAGCCCCGGACCGCTTCCGTTCCGGCCGCCCGGGGTACCCCGGCTGCCATAACCTTACGGCCGGTCCACGGCCGGACCGGACAGTACTCCCGGAAAGAAGATGCACGGTATTTCCCAACCTCAGCGCGACCTGCTGCACAGGATACTGTCGGTTTATCATCCTGCCTTGAGCAGCAGCCTTCCCGGTGAAAAACCGACGCGGCCCGGGGAGCCGGCCGCGGCTGCGGACTACCTGGAGCGGGTGGTTTCGGCCTTGGAGCTTTTCGTACCAGCCTCCAGGCCGGAGTTCGGGATCACCGAGCGCGGGGGCGATGCTGTCATAGCCTACCTCGGCGGCAGCGGCGCACGGAAGCCGGACTTCTTCCTGATGCTCGACGTCAGCGGCTTTACCGCCCTGCTGACTTTCCTCACAGACCGTTTCGGCAAGCAGGAGGCCGGGGATATCATGAACCTCGGCATCCTGAACCGCTACTGCCTGAACCGGATAGGCATCCTGCTGCACCACTTCGCGGCCTGCCAGGCCGGCAAGGCGGACAACCCCGGCGAGACCGCCCTGAAGACCGCGCTTTCTTTCAGGGCCCTGCTCGGCCGGGTCACCGGCGAGGTACGCCGGGAGCTGGGGCGCAAGCTCGCCGGCAAACCCCACCAGGACCAGATCGATTCCTTTATCAAGACACTCGAGATCAAGGCCAGCGGCTGCGTGGTAGCCGCGGCCGGGGGCGGCTCGGACTTCTACGGCAGGGAGCACCGGGTACGGATCACCTGGGGAGAGACCGCGCGGCTGGTCTCCTCGGCGGAAAAACTGGGCGGCAGCGAGGAAAAGGTGCACGAGTCCCTTGCCGAATGCAAGGGAGTCGGCCTGGACACTTCGGCGCTGCGGGCGCTGGAAAGCCTGGTGGAATCCGGCTGGCTCAGGGACCGCGACTTTGCCCTGAAAAAATTCGGGGCTTTCCATAAGCTGGTGCTCACGCCTGACGGCTGCCGGAGCCTCTCCCGGAAAGTGGAGCACCTCTTCCGGGACCGGGCCGGGTCTCGCGGAGCAAAAGCGGAGGCGGCGGCAGGCGGCCCGCAGGCGAGGCCTCTCCCGCCGGGTTCAAGACTGGCTGAGGCGGCCCGCCGGCTGGAGAAGCTGGTCCCCATGCTCTATGGAGAGGAGTTTATCGGCCTGGCGGTGCGCAGCCTGGGTCCCGAGGCGGACAAAGCGGTGCTTTTCATGGAGCGCTCCAGCCGCATCCACGATACGGGGATCCTCTTTGTCAACTTCACTATCGATGAGGAAGGGCTGCTGGATGAGCTGGCAGAAGCGGTGCACGAGGTGATGTTGCGCTACGGCATGATGTACAAGTACAATATCTTTCCCCTGGGCGATTTCAACCTGATGGCTACCCTGGGGCTGGAGCTGCCGGGCGCTCCGGAGACCGACCGCTTCTATTCCGAGGTGCTCTGGCAGTGCTGGAGCCACCTGCTGCGCACTTTCAGGGGCGCTTTCGGCGAAAGGGTCGGCCTGCGCGCCGGGATGAGTGTCGGCAAGTGCCTGCAGGGCCCGGTCGGGGACAACCTGATCCACAACGAGCACACTATTATCGGGCCGGACTGCAACCTGGCGGCCCGCCTGGTGGCCCAGGCGCTCCAGCGCAGGCAGGGACGCTTTGTCTTCGGGAGCGGCACCCTGGTGGTTACCGAGGGTTGCTACCGGCCTTTGAGCCACCTGGTCCAGCCGGTCGAGCCATTCACCCGTGCCTCTCTCAAGGGGTTCTCGGAGCCGCTGCCGCTTTATTCGGCAGCCGGGCGCCAGGCCAGCGAGAGCCTAGCGGATTTTACCGCCCGCCTGCGGCAATTGCCGCTGGCGACCGTGGAAGGCAAGCTGGTGGAGAAGATCTCGCAGATGAGCAGGGACGGCTTGCTGCGGCGCTGCCTCAAGATCCTGGAGGCTGTAAACAGCGGCCGGGCCGCCGGCACTGCGCTGCTGGCCTTTCACGGCCCGGGCGGGCTGGGCAAGACCCGCAGGATGGCGGAGATCATGGCCTGGTGCCAGAAACAGGGCTGGAAAGTGCTTTTCGGCGAGTGCCTGAGCTGGTACCAGGAAGCCCGGCCTCGTCAGGGCGGTGGAAAAGAAACCCCGGCCGGCTCGGCGGCCGTGCCCTACCATTCTTTTATCCGCCTGTTGACCGAGCAGGTGTTCGGTATCACGCCGCAGGATGACCACAGCGGGGCGCTGAAAAAAATCGCTCGCGTCCTTTCCGGGCTGCCGGACTCTCTGGAGGCAGTGGAGCAGGCCCCGGTCATCGCCTCGTTCCTGGGCCTGGCCGACCCGCAGAACCTTCCCGGGAGCCTGAGCCCGGAGGCCCGGCGCAACATCTTCTTCGAGCGGGTGGCCGACCTGGTCGAGCACCTGATATCCCTCTCCGGCAAGGGGCTGCTGCTCTGCCTGGACGACTTGCAGTGGGCGGACAGGGAGACCTTGAAACTGCTGCGGTTCCTGCGGCAGCGGGTGGAAAGAGGCCTGGTCGTCTGTGTCAGCGCACGAAAGCCCGGGCAGCTTGAAGCTTTGACAGGCGGGCCGGCCGGAGGAGCAGGCGGCTCCGCAGAAGTTTTGCGGGTAGACCCGCTGGGGGCCGCCGCGGTCGAGCTGCTGACCAGGATCGCCCTGGGAGTGGACCTCGGGGCCGGGCTTCCGGAATCGCTTCTCGACCGGGTCAGGGGGGGGCTGGAGAACAACCCCTTTTTCATTATCGAGTTCTGCGGCAAGCTCCTGGAGAAAGAGATCGCCTACGTGCGGGACGGCAGCCTGCTGCGGCTGGATGAGGACTCCTTGAAGCGGATCGGCCTGCCCAACCGCATCCAGTCTGTCATCGAGTCCAGGGTGGAGTCGCTGCCCAGGCGCGATTTCGAGCTGGTGCGCTACGGCTCGGTGCTGGGCAGTCTGCTGCACTGCAGGCACGTGGCAGTCCTCGCCGGGCGGCT
>JAFGTO010000124.1 GCA_016934095.1 Candidatus Glassiibacteriota bacterium | reverse complement strand
GTTATGCGCACCGCCGAGTCCGTGGTGTTGACACTCTGGCCGCCGGGGCCGCTGCTGCGGAAAACATCTATTTTCAGGTCCGCAGGGTTGATCTCAAGGTCGATCTCCTCGGCCTCGGGCAGCACCGCTACCGTGGCGGCCGAGGTGTGGATGCGGCCGCTGGACTCGGTCTGCGGTACCCGTTGGACGCGGTGCACGCCGCTTTCGTATTTCAGCTTGCCGTAAACGCCCTCGCCCTGCACCTGGAAGATAACCTCTTTGATCCCTTTCATCCCGGAGGCGTTCAGCGAGATCACCTCCATGTGCCAGCCCATCGGTTCGATATAGTGCGAGTACATGCGGAAAAGGTCGGCGGCAAACAGGGAGGCTTCCTCGCCCCCGGTGCCGGCACGGATTTCCATGATGATGCTCTTTTCGTCCATCGGATCGGGGGGTATCAGCAGTTTTTTCAGCTCCTCGACCAGCTCCCGTTCGGTTTCTTCCAGCTCTTTCAGCTCCTCTTCGGCCAGGCAAACCAGCTCCGGGTCGGGGTCCTGCTCGACAAGCTGACGGTTGCCGTCGATATTTTTCCGCAGGGTTTCCAGCTTCCTGCCGCACTCCACTACAGGTGCCAGGCGGGCGTGCTCTTTGGCGAGGGATTTCAGCCTGGATGGGTCGGAAACCACTTCATCGGCTGTCATCAGCCGCTCCAGCTCGGCATAGCGTGCGACAATGGTTTTAATTTTTTCTTCCATAATGTTCTTCTAAGCTTTTGGGGATATTGTAGGATGCATGCAAAAAGGGAGTGAGGCTAGTAACCAGGACGTTTGGCTGTCTGGTGCGGGGAGGCGGCGGATGGAACGGGGACGGGCTGGTCCAGCCCCAGGGCGGCTCTCAGCGAGGCGACTGCGACCTCAACCTGGCTCTTGTCCGGCTGCCTGGTGGTTATCCGCTGCAGCCACAGCCCCGGCCCGATAAACAAGCGGACTACCGGGTGGCCGGCAAAGCGGTCGCCCAGCTTGATCAGCTCGTAGGTTATGCCGCCGATCAGCGGGATGATCAGCATGCGGAGCAGCCTGTCCTGCCAGAGGTAGGGTTTACCCAGGAGTATGAAGACCAGGATGCTGACCAGCATCAGGACCAGGATGAAACTCGTGCCGCAGCGCTGGTGAAAGGTGCTGTACGGCCGGATGTTATCCCAGGTAAGCTCTTTGGAGTCCTCATAGGCGAAAATCGTCTTGTGTTCCGCTCCGTGGTACTCGAACACCCGTTTTATCTCTTGCCACCTGGAGATAATCAGCAGATAAGCCAGGAAGAAAACTACCCGCAAGAGGCCATCCACCAGGTTGAACAGGATCGGGCTTTCGATATTCAGCAGCTCGGTAAGCAGTAGCGGGATGTAGAAAAAAATCAGTATCCCCAGCAGCAGCGACAAGGCCACCGTGCCGATCAGCGAAACGGTCCACCAGAAGCCTTTCTGGGTTTTCGGCTCGGCCGGGTCGTCTTCCGACGACTGTTCGCTCGAGGCCACGTCAGCGGAGAAGCTGAGCGCCTTGACTCCCAGCACCAGGGTCTCGACCAGCACCACCGCTCCCCGCAGAACCGGCAGCTTGAGGAAGCGGAAGCGCTTTCCCGCGGGCAGCCATGATTCCTTTTTCACCACTATTTCTCCGTTAGGCGAGCGCACTGCCACTGCCCAGGTGTCCGCCGAGCGCATCATCACCCCTTCGATCACCGCCTGCCCGCCCATCTTTATCTCTTTTTCAGCCAATGATTCTCCGCTTCGGTTCTTTACGCAAGCCCGTTTCCGGAGAGTGCCTCCGGCAAGATGGTTCATCTTGACGGTCCTCCGGCAGATACCTTTGCACAGGGTCCCGGCAAGGCCCGGGGCCTGAGAAGGCGATCAGCTCTCAGCGTCGGCTTTCGCCCGGTCGCCGCTGCCCTCTTTGGACTCGACTGCAGCCACCGGCCCGGCTGCCGGTTTAGCCTTTTTCTCCTCCCCGGCCTTCTGCTTTGTACCGGCGGCGTTATCCTTTTTCCCGACCTTGCGGTACCTGCGGTTGTACAGCTCCACCCGCCCGGCTGAATCGACCAGTTTCTGCTTGCCCGTGTAAAAAGGATGGCACTGCGAGCAGATTTCCACGTGGATCTTGTCTATGGTCGACCGGGTTTCGAAAGTGCTTCCGCAGGCGCAGGACACAAGGCATTTCTTGTATTCCGGATGCAATTTCTTTTTCAAGATCTACTCCTTTTGTTTCGTGTTGGCTTGTTGCGCACAGGTTGCAACCAGCGGGGCCGGTCTTTCGGGCCCGGCGCCGTTCCCGCTGCCGAGCCGGGCTCCCGGGGAGCAAACCGGCAGGTCCCTTGCGCCCCCGGCGGGTTGCCTGAAATCTAAAAGAACAAAACCGGTATCCATCCTGGCCGCTTCATCGGCGGTCCCGGGATCCGGAACAATTTTAACACAATAAGATAAAATGAAAGGTTTTAAATATCAATAAAATAAGTAATACTGCCTCGATGACACTTGACAGCAGTTTCCGAATGGACTAAATTTTTTCAAAGAACTCTGATCAATGTTAAAAAATAAGGCCGGTGGAGAAAAATGGCAAGTCCGGAACAGGAATCGAACTCGGCCGGAGCCGGTAACGACAGCCCTGAGCGGGCCGCAGCCAGCCGGGCCGAGGGGCTTTACGCCGCGGGTTTGGATCATTTCGAGAAAGCCAGGTACTCCGAGGCGGTTACTGAATTCGAAAGCGCCTTGAAATTGAACAGCCGCCATCCGGGTGCCGTTAAACATATCGGCTTGGCCTTTTTTCAGCTTGGAGATTACCGCAAGGCGATTTCTTATTTCTCCCTGGTGCTGCAGGGCGAGCAGGAGAACGAACAGGTCCTCTGTTGTCTGGGCGTTGCGTACCTTCATCTCAAGAATTACGAGAGTGCCGAGCGCTGTCAGCGCAAGGTCATCGCCGTCAACCCGCGTAGCGCCGAGGGCTACCGCAACCTGGGCATGATCTTTTACCATCGCGGCCTGTATGTCGAGGCTGTGGGCATGCTGAAAAAAGCCCTGGAGCTGAACCACTCCGACCCGGAAACTTTTCTGCACCTCGGAGAGGCTTATAATAAGCTCGATGAGATCAACCTGGCCGTTTCCTGTTTCGAGAAAGTACTGGAGTTCCAACAGGATAATCCCAGGGTATACTATAACCTGGGCATACTGTACGATAAAAAGGGGATGCCGGACAAAGCCAGCCTGATGTACCGCAAGGCCAAGGAGCTGGCTTCCCCGAAAGCAGGGCGGCGCCGGTCCGTACCTCTGACCGATGTCGAAGGCAGGGACCTGTTTTTTTCCCGTTCGCTGGTGGTGGTTGCCGAGGAAACCACGGAGGGCGAGCAGCAGGATTTGCTGAAGAAGAAACGTTTCGAAAAGTTCAAAAGGCGGCAGATGAGAAAGAAACTGAGCAAGATCACGATTCCGAAAGTGATTTCTCCGCTCGAAAATGTCGGGACCATGGACCTGACCAAGGCCAGCCTGAAAATCAACGAAGCGATCAAGATTATCAAGGACAAGAGCAAATAAAGAAGTTTTTGAGGGGCGTTGAAAAGGACCTCAACGCCCAGTGATGAAATATTTTGATTGGTTGGCTGTCAAGGGCAAGGCAAGCCGTTTTAAGTGTAACTGTAAGATTTACTGTATGTTATGCAATTAAAGTCTCCTTGCCGCATGTCGTTGTCCCAGGAGTGGAAACGGCCCTTGACAGCCTTAATACCCTAAATCCTGAATATTTCAAAGCGCTATTAGATTACCGATAGATATCACAGTGTTGTTATACCCGGTTACCCCTTCCCGAACGTAATTCCGTGGTTAAAATTTCAGTCATTACTTCCAAAGGTGGGACAGGCAAGACCACCACGGCAATCAATCTCGGCCACGGCTTGGCTCTCAGCGGTAAGCGGGTCATCCTGATCGACTGCGACCCGCATGGAGACCTGGGGCTGGTTTTCAGCGCCGAGGCGGAGAAAAATCTTTCAGACCTGTTGCGCACCGGCAAGACGACTGTCACCCAGGTCCGTCATAACCTGTTCCTGATCAAGTCCGGCGGCAAGAGCCTCACCGAGACCGAGCTGGCGATCGCCAACCGGGACGGCAGGGAGTTTATTTTGCGCAACGCGCTGAGCGACCTGCGCAACTGCGATTTCCTGATCTGCGACTGCGCTCCCAGCCGCAACCTGATAAATATCAACGCCCTGGCTCTATCGGACCAGGTGATAATCCCGGTCAGCATGGATTACCTGGCTCTCAACGGCGCCAAGCACACTATCGAGATGATGCGCGAGGTCAGGAGGTTTACCCGGGCCAATCTGGATTTGATGGGTATCCTGGCCACCCAGTACGATGTGCGCACCAACCTTTCGCAGGAGATCTACGAGGTCCTCTGCAAACATTTTCCCAACAAGGTGTTCGAGACTGTCATCCGGGTCAACACCAGGCTGCGGGAAGCCCCCAGCTACGGTAAAACCATTTTCGAGTACACGATCAACAGCACCGGTTCCGAGGATTATTTCAACCTGACCAACGAAGTGCTGCGCATGTCGCAGTGAGCTTGCCGGTGAGGCTCTCAATTCATCAGTCTCAGGAATGAACGGAATGAAGACTCATTTGGCCGCTGCCTTGCTGGCAGCATTCGTTTTAGTCCCGACCCGGGCAACCCGGGCCGCCGGGCTGGAAATTGTCCTGCCTGCCCCGGGACAGGCTTTTTACCAGGACCAGGAAGTGGCCTGCCGGGCGCGCTGGTCCGGCGAGCCGCCTGCCGCAGCAGCAGAGTTCCGCTATGTCTGGAGCTCGGATGTGGATGGCCGCCTGGCCGAAGGCCTCGAGACCGTGCTGCGCGGGTTGAGCTATCGCACTCACCGGCTGCGGGTCGAAGCGCTTGACGGTGATTCGGTGCTGGCCGGCGAAGAGGTCCCGCTGGTGATCGCGGCCTCCCCGGTCCAGTTTACCCTGTCGGCGCGCAACGACTGGGAGGGGGAGTTTTCTCCGCGCGGCACCATGGTGGCTTTCACCTCTTTCCGGAGTGGAGACCCGGAGATCTGGACCGCTTCTTCTAACGGTCAGGGTACCGAGAGGATAACCTACCAGGGTGGATGGGGGCCGAGCTGGTCGGCCGACGGCAACCGGCTGGTCTTCTGGAGTGAGCGGGCCGGAAGCCGCGATATCTGGCTGGTCAACCTCGAGGATGACCCCAAGGTCGCCGAGCCGCTGGTCTCGGAATCTTGCCCCGAGTGGGCTCCGGTGTTCTCGCCGCTGGACAGCCGTGTGGTTTATATCGCCAAACAGCAAAAAAGCCTGAGCCTTAAGCTTGTCGATGCCGATGATCCCGAGCGGCAAACGGTGGAGGTGGTCGGCCCGGAGTACTATCCGATGTTCCCGCGCTGGCTGCCGGATGCCTCGGGAGTAATCTTCACTTCGTTCGCCGACAGCCTGCCCGTGGTCTGTCAGGTCTCGCTGGACAGCGGGCAGGTCGCCAGGATCACCGGGCCGGGTGCCGAGGACGCGGACATCAGCCCGGACGGCAAGTGGCTGGTGATGGTGCGCGACCGGGATCTCTGGCTCCACCGGATGAGCGATTCGCTGGAGCGGCCCCTGACTCTGGAAAAAGCCGGTGCCATGTGTCCCCGGTTCTCTCCGAACGGCAAGCTCGTGATCTACGGCTCCAACCGCAGCGGCAACTACGACCTCTGGCTGTTGAGCCTGCCGGAAGACCTGTGACCTCGCCGCCTTCGAGTACCTCTCCCGTAGAATCATTCCATCTGAAAACGGCTTAACTCTCTTAAATCGAAGGTGTTCCGCAGCAAGCCGGGGAGAGTCTTCGATTGTCAAGCTGTTTTTGATTATTTATCTTCGCTATCCGGTCAATTCAAGTCTGCAAGTCAGCATACCGGCTTAAACAGACTATTTTCTTGACTGTCCAGTTTGTCTGGGGTATAGTAATGAAAGCAAATACATGGTTACAGTGGTAGAAATGGAAAAGTCCTCGCCTGCCGGTGCGGCCGGCCTGGTTGTCGGCGACAGGATTACCAGGGTCAACGGCGAGGCTGTGGAGGATTTCCTCGATTTTCATTTTGCAGTGGCAGAGGAAGTTCTCGAGATAGAGACCTCGGCCGCGGGCAAGGGTGGGAGGAGGGTTTGCCGGGTTACTCGCGAACCCGGCCGGCCGCTGGGGATCAGGGTGGAAGAGGGCGCTGTCCGTTGCTGCAGCAACAAATGTATTTTCTGCTTCGTGGACCAGCTTCCCCGCGGCTTGCGCCGGTCGCTGTATGTCAAGGACGGGGATTACAGATACAGTTTTTTGCAGGGCAATTACATTACCGGCACCAACCTGAGCGAGCGGCACATCGCACGGATCGTGCGCATGGGCTTGAGCCCGCTGTATTTTTCGGTGCATTCTACCGACCCGGAAGTACGGGCCCGCCTGCTGGGAGGCTGTGCCCGGGCCGAAGTAATGCCGCTGCTCGAGCGGCTGGTCGGGCAGGGGGTCGAGCTCCACTTCCAGGTGGTGCTCTGCCCGGGAATCAACGATGGGCCGGTGCTGGAAAAAACGATCACCGGGCTGGAAGCCCTGGGACCCGGGGCACGCTCTCTGGCCGTGGTCCCGGTGGGTTTGACCAGGCACCGCCGGGGGCTTTACCGGCTCGACCCGGTGTCTGCGGAAGGTGCTGTCAAGACCCTGCGGCTCATCCATCGCTGTCAAAGGCACTTCCGCAGCCGGCGCGGCTCCAGGTTCGTTTTCGCCGCTGATGAGTTGTACCTGCTGGCGGGCCGGAAGATTCCCTCGCACCGGGCTTACGAGGGTTTTCCGCAACTGGAAAACGGTGTGGGCCTGGTCCGCAGGGAGATGGAGTCGGTCAAGCGGGCTGCCCGCAGCAGGGGCCTCGAGCGGGCGGGCCTCGACGGCTGCTACCGGGTGGTTACCGGCACCCTGTTCGCCCCGGTGCTGGCCGGGCTGGTTTCCAGGTATGACGGCTTGGTCCCCGGCCGGCTCGAAACCGTGGCGGTGAAAAACCGCCTGCTCGGAGAATCGGTAACCGTGGCCGGGCTGCTCGCCGGCGGAGATATCCTGGAAGCGCTGAAACAGGGCCCGACGGCCGATGCGTACCTGCTCCCGGCGGCGGCATTGAACCCGGACGGGGTCTTTCTCGACGATATGCCGCTGGAGCATTTGCGGAGCGCCCTGGAGCCGGCGCCGGTCATCGTGGCCCCCGGTCTTTTCCGGGCCTTGAAAGAGCTGTCCATTCACAAACACCGCGGCAGCAGAAAAAATATTAGCTGCAAGAAGTCTCTCTAAACCTGATAGCGCAGTATCGGCTCTTACTGTAACCCTAAAACGGAGCGGACCATGAAACACCCCTGGCTGATCGTTTGTCTCGCTGTGCTGCTCGTTTCTATTGCCTGCGGCAAGAAAGAGCCTGCGCCGGCCCCGGTGCAGAAGCAGGAGCCTGTGGCCCAGGTTCAGCCCGAACCGGAACCTGCGCCCCCACCGGCACCAGCGCCTCCGCCCGAGCCTAAACCTGAACCGGTAAAGAAAGTTTCTTTGCCACCGGGCACCTACACTATCCAGGTGGCCGCCTGGGAGACCTACGAGGATGCGCAGAAACTGGCGGCCTTCTACCAGCGGAAGGGCTATGATTCCCGGGTCGAGGAAGCCGACCTGTCTTCCGGCAGATGGTACCGGGTGCGGATCGGCAAGTACGACAACCCGGCAAAGGCCAAAGAGGCCGCGGACTTGATCGCCGAGACCTATAAAAGCGATATCTGGCTGGTCAGGCTTTAGGGGTAGATGGGTCGATAAGTGAGACCTCTTCCCATAGTCGCCGTTGTCGGCCGGCCTAACGTGGGCAAATCCACCCTGTTCAACCGTCTGGTCGGCCGCCGCGTTGCGATAACCGACAGTATCCCCGGGGTTACCAGAGACCGTCTCTATGCCACTGTCGATTGGAACCGCCGGACGTTCGAGCTGGTCGACACCGCCGGCCTGCTTTCCCGGGTGATGGAGCGGTTCGAGGGAGAGATCGCGGCCCAGGTGGATGCGGCGATCGCCCAGGCGGACCTGCTGCTGTTCGTTGTCGATTCCAGGGACGGGCCGACCGCCGAGGATGAAGAGCTGGTCCGGCGGCTGCGTGTTACCGGCAAGCCGGTGGTCCTGGCTGTCAACAAGATCGATTCCAAGGTTATCGTGCCGCCGGAGGAGTTCCACCGCTGGGGCCTCGAGCACCTCTGCAAGGTCTCGGCGCTCCGCGGTACCGGTACCGGGGATTTGCTGGACGTGGTGATCGGCTGCCTGGGCGATTACCAGGCACGCTCGCCGGAAATTGCGGATGATGCCGTGCGGGTGGCGGTGATCGGCAAGCCCAATGTCGGCAAGAGCTCCCTGGTCAACAGGCTGATCGGCAAGGACAGGATGTTGGTCAGCGACCAGCCGGGCACCACCCGCGACCCGGTGGATACGGTGATCCGTTTCCGCTCCCGGACCATAGTGCTGATCGATACCGCCGGGTTGCGCAAGCGGATGAAAACAAGCCCGGGAGTTGAATACTATACCCTGCTGCGTACGGTCCATAGTATCGAGAACTGCGATGTGGCGGTACTGCTCCTGGACAGCCGCCAGAAGGTCAGCCGCCAGGACCTGAGGATCGCCGACCTTGTCGAGTTGAACGGCAAGAGCCTGATCCTGGTGATGAACAAGTGGGACCTGGTGGAGGAAAAGCAGTCAAAGACATCCGCAGCCCTGGAAAAGAAGCTGAAAGGGGACAACCCGCACCTGGCCCACGTGCCGGTACTGTTCATGTCCGCGGCAACCGGCCAGCGGGTACATAAGCTGCTCGAGCTGGTGGAGGCGGTCGGCAGGGGGCGCCGGGAGCTTGTCCCCACCGCCGGCTTGAACCGGGTTCTTCAGGAGGCGGTGGCCCGTAACCAACCGCCGACGGCCTCTGGAAAACATATTCGCCTTTACTACTGTACCCAGGTTCAGGGGGCTCCCCCCACCTTCCTTATTTTTTCCAACTATCCGGAAAAGATACCCGAGACTTATCGCCGCTATCTGAGCCGCTGTTTCCGGGAAAAATTCTCTTTTCCCGGCACGCCGATCAGGCTGGTATTTCGCAAGCGTGAATCGAACAGCGGGCGCATTCCCAGCGGCAAGCCGCGAGGGAGCCATTAACCAGGGATTGAGACAATGACTTACTGGCCGGTGTGGATCCTGGCTGCTTACCTGACAGGGTCTTTTCCCACCAGCTACCTGACAGGCCGCCTGCTCCGGGGCATCGACCTCCGTCAGCACGGAAGCGGCAACCTCGGGGCCACCAATGCTTTCAGGGTGCTGGGTCCCGGGGCCGGGGCCCTGGTACTCGGGCTGGATGTGTTGAAAGGCTTTGCCCCGGTGTATGCCGTACCCTGGCTGGCCGGCCTGGAAGCCGGGAGCCTCGCGAGCCTGGTGCTGCTGCAGATGCTGACCGGGGCGGCCGCCGTAGCAGGGCATATTTTCAACCCGTTTTTCAGGTTTCGGGGCGGTAAGGGAGTGGCCACTGCGGCAGGGGTGTTCCTGGGCATCTGTCCGGCGGCGCTGGGGCTTAGCTTCGCTGTCTGGCTGTTGCTGATGGCCCTCTTCCGCATAGTCTCGCTGGCCAGCCTGGCCGCAGCTTTCAGCCTGCCCCTGTTCGTTTACCTGACAGTAAGCCGCCAGCTTGCAGGTTTCGGAACCATCCTGGCTTTCAGTATCGCTGTCGCCCTGGCCACGGTTTTTACCCATCGGACAAACATTGCCAGGCTGCTGAGGGGTGAGGAGAAGCGGCTCGGCAGGGGTGGGAGGAGTTACCAGTGAGAATCGCGGTCATCGGAGCCGGAAGCTGGGGGACCACCCTGGCCGACCTGCTGGCCGGGAAGTCCGAACAGGTCGGCATCTGGGCTTTCGAGCCGGAGGTGGCGGAGGATATCAACGCCAGGCACCGGAACGAGCTTTACCTGCCGGGGATTGCGCTTGCGGAGAGTCTTCGCGCGGATACGGACCTGGGCGCGGTTGCCCGCGGGGCGGAAGTCGTGGTGCTGGTCTGCCCGAGCCACGTGATGCGCTCCATGCTCTCGGGCCTGGCCGGGCACCTGAACAGCGGAGTGGTTGTGGTCAATGCCAGTAAGGGCCTGGAAAGCGGGACACTGCTGCGCATGAGCCAGGTGGAGCAGGATGTTTTGCCCGCAGGGCTGGGGTACCGGCATGCCACCCTGTCCGGCCCGAGTTTCGCCCTGGAAGTGGCCCGCGAGCAGCCTACGGTGGTGACTGTGGCCGGTGAGCACGGGGAAACCACCGGGATGGTGCAGGAGCTTTTTTCGACCAGCTACTTGCGGGTCTATACGCATGATGATATTATCGGAGTGGAGCTGGGAGGTGCCCTGAAGAACGTGATCGCCATCGCCACCGGTATGATCGACGGTCTGGGTCTGGGATACAACACCAGGGCCGCCCTGATTACCCGCGGCCTGGTCGAGATCACGCGGCTCGGAGTTGCGCTCGGCTCCAGGCCGGAGACTTTCTCCGGCATTTCCGGCCTGGGGGACCTGGTGCTTACCTGCACCGGGGAGCTCAGCCGCAACCGGCAGGTAGGGCTGCGTATCGGCCGGGGTGAATCCCTGGCCGGGATCACCGCAAAGATGCGCACCGTGGCCGAGGGTATCCGCACCACCGAGGCGACCTACCTGCTGGCGGTTAAGCACGGGATCCACCTGCCGATCACCGAGCAGGTCTACCATATCCTTTTCAAGGGGCGCTCGGTGCGGCAGTCCCTGGATGAGCTGATGAAGCGGGAGTTGAAAACGGAGTACGACGACGGCTGTTGCTGGTAACAGGCCGGAGCAGAGGTTTCCTTTCTAACCGGAGTCCAGATGCCCAACGATTTTCCCGATAAGGAATACTATTCAATCAGCGAGGTGTGCAGGATTACCGGGCTGAAATCGCATGTCCTGCGCTACTGGGAGTCCCAGTTCAAGATCCTCAGCCCTTCCAAGAACCGGGCCGGCAACCGGGCCTACCGCAAGAACGATATCCAGATTGTACAGTTGATCAAGCACCTGCTCTATACCGAGAAATACACTATCGAAGGGGCCCAGAGGAAGCTGAAGCTGTTGAAAAACATGGGGACCGACACCGGTGAGGCGCTGCCCGAGGAAGACAAAAACCGTCAGCTGCTCGGCAAGATTCGCCGTGATTTGGTCGAGCTGAAATCCGTGCTCGGCCGGTGAGGTTTTCCCTTGAATTAGTCAGGGGTCGGCTTTAAATTGTAGGGTGGCTTGCAGGGGTTTTGCGGGCCAGGCAGCAGGGATATTCTCGGGGCGTGGCGCAGCCCGGTAGCGCACCGGCATGGGGGGCCGGTGGTCGCCGGTTCAAATCCGGCCGCCCCGACCAGTCAGATGAAAGGGTCCGGAATAATTTCCGGGCCCTTTTTTCAGACCAGCTTCCATCCATCACGGTCATTGAGAAAACGGGCTTAATGTAAGCAGTCGATCCCGGAAATGGTGATAAAACCGGTTGACGGCACGGTTTGACCTGCTTGATTCTCATTATAACGAATCTGGCATCTGGCGCGGTTGTTCGGAATCCCGGGATTCTTTACCAGTGGGCAGGATAAGGTGAACTTGTTGAGTAAGGAACTTTAACCTATAGCTGAAAGTACTGGAAAACGCGAGAAGCATCTGTTTGCAGCTTTAAAGGTTTCTGGATAGCTTGACGAGAATAAGAAGTATCGGCCATGGATACAAAAAACTTTACACATCCCTGAGAAACAGGTAGATTTACCGCGAGGAATAGCGAAAGGATGCAGGTGGATACCACGTTTGAAGGGATTGCGCAGGTCAATTCAGCTGCGCGGCAGCGTACCGCAGGCCAATCAATACGATGCAGTATCCAGCGGGTGGACCGATTGATGGTATCCTGAGTTTTATCTAAAACGGTTTTCACGGAATTAAGACAGACGTCAGATGCTTTTTAACTCATATATTTTCATCTTCGTCTTTTTAATATTGACTTGGACAGGCTTTCGAATTTTTTGTCGCTACAAACTTGTTGAACCGTCCATCGCCTTTCTGGTATTTGCTTCGCTGATTTTCTATTCCTACTGGAACCCTCCATATCTGCTGCTTATTCTGTTTTCCATCAGCTTTAACTTTTTACTGGGCTGTCTCATCTCCAAGGCAACAAGGATTTAAAAAACTTTTCTCATCATCGGCATCAGTGTCAACCTTCTTTTACTTTTCTACTACAAGTACACCGGCTTCATTCTACGCAATCTTTCTTTACCAGCACCGACATTCATGCACCGTCGATTTTTCTGCCTTTAGGAATTTCATTCTTCACTTTTCAGCAGATAGCTTATCTTGCAGATGCCTATGAAGGAATGGTCAAAGAGAGGAACTTCAGTCATTATGCACTGTTCGTTTCCTTTTTTCCCCAGTTGATCGCCGGTCCGATCGTGCACCACAAAACAGTAATACCATATTCACAATGAGTGGTTACAAATAAGAGACGTGGCAAAGAGATTTAAGCATGTCTGGATTCAACTTGGGCCAGATTCC
>JAFGTO010000123.1 GCA_016934095.1 Candidatus Glassiibacteriota bacterium | reverse complement strand
GGTCCGCCTCTGGGTCCCACTGCGGCTCGGTCACCTCTCCGGGAGCGTTGGTCATGATGCGGTAGGCCTCGGCATCCGTGTCCGGGTCCTCGCGGCCGCCGCCGCGGTTGGTGGTGATGGTAAAACTGGTCAGCCCGATGCGGTTGGCTTCGCCTTCCTCGTCGATCTGGCCGTTGCCGTTATTGTCGAAACCGTCCGGCGGGCGGCCTATCTGCGCCGGGCTGTCGAGGAACTTGATCCCGAAGAAGCCCAGGGGGTTGGTGAAGTTGGCCTCCGAGAAGTCGCTGTCCCAGTAAATCGCCATGTTATGCAGCGGGGAGACCGCGGCGCGGTCATCGTCCGCATCTCCGATATCGAAGTCGGTATTGATCACGGCCAGCACGCCTTTGATCATGTAGGGGCCGGCCACGTCGATAACACCGTCGCCGTTGACATCATCGCTGATATACTGGGAAGCGTTCAGGAAAAGCCACCTGGTATAGAGGATGTCCTTCTGCGAGGTCACCGAGAAGAGCTTGACCCGCTGGTAGACTTCCACGCCCAGGCGGAACATGCCCGCGGCCACGTTGATCGGGCCGTCCACATCGGTGTAGATGCAGACAATGTCCTCCTGGCCGAAGATATTGGGATCGCCGTTCTCGTCGCGGAACTCATCGGGCCAGGCTTCCAGGTCGGCGCTGTTGCTGCTGATGTAGAGGTGGTTGGCCGGGTCGTCCTGGGCCGAGGAGGCTTTACCCTCGCGCCATTCCTCATCGTAGACAGATTCCGTCTCGACCGTGTCGCCGAAGGCGCCGCTGCCTCTCGAATCGAAAATGCCGGCCACGTGCAGCCCGGACTGGAAGACATACTGGTCGGTACGGGTCCTCCAGTAGCCGCCTCCGGTGGTGGAGCTTCCGGCCGGGTCTTTACCGATGTTGCCCCGGTTGTCCACGCCGAAAAGCACGCTGTTGGTCGTGGTAAACGCCCGGCTGATCACTGACAGCTCCGCATCCGCGCGTTTCTTGGTTTTACTGGCCGCCACGTTCTTCCTGGCCGACACCAGGCCCGGTGCGGTCATGGACAAGGCAACGGCCAGGATCAACGCCGTTTTGAAAATTCGTTCTGCCTTACTCTTCATGGAATTCTCCTTGAGTTGACAAAGCTTTTTGCACGAGCAGGATTTCATTAATTCCCGGTTCACCGTGAACCCGGGCGGCGGGACCGAACCCGCCTGGATGAAAATCCTCTCATGGATTAAAAGCTGTATTCGACTCCCAGACGGACTTCACGCGGACGCAGCCAGAAGCGCGGATCTAAGTCCTGGGCACGCCCCTTGGCAAAGATAGCAGCCGCGGCTTCCGAAGTAGAAACGGTACCGTCCTTGTTCAGGTCCCGGATAAGCCGGCCTTCGTTGGTCGTAGCCTGCTCCAGGGCACTGGGTATGATCTCCTCGATGAAGAACTTGTCGATACCCACCTGGCCGGAAGTCGGATCGATCCCCTGCTGTCCGTAGTTGACGTTCTCGAACAGGTTGAAAATCGTGCCGAAAACGGTCACGCGGTTTCCTGCTAAGCGGAAGCTCTTGGACAGCCGCAGGTCTGTGATCTTGAAATCCGGAGTCCGGGCGGAGTTGGCAGTGGTGATGAAATTGCCGTTCTTGTCGACCGGGGTGTAAGGTGTTCCAGAGGCGTAACGGAAATTTAAATTGGCCCCGAAATCACCGAATACCTTGCCGGCAGCAGTCCCTTCCATGAATTCAGCGGGGAAGCGCAAATTGAACATCAGGGCCACCTGGTGGGCGCGGTCGTTGTCCGTGGGCGCCAGGTCGGCCGGCGGTGGAGGGCTGACCCCGGTAAAGGGGTCGAGCTGACGGGCCAGGGTGCGGACATACTCCTGGGGGTCGCTCTGGGTCGAGCGGGCGAACATCAGAGAGTAAGTACCGCGCACGCCGATGTACTCGCTGTAGCGCTTATCGAAAGTAAGGTCGAAGCCCCGTACGTTGCCGTTGTCCTGGTTGGAGGGCACGCGCAGGCTGCCCTGACCGCGGATAACGTAGTTCGGATCGACCAGGGCCATCACGCGCCTGTCGCTCTCGGTGGCCAGGCGGTAGCCGAAGTTGCCCCTGATCTCGCGGTTGTAACCCACGAAATCCATCACCAGGTCCTCACGCAGCAGGGCGGTGAAACCCGCCTCGAACTGGATTGTCTGCCCCATTCCGAGCCAGGGGTTGCCGAAAGTCTGGTTCGGGTTGCTCAGCGCGTCCTGCATGAAATCACGCTCGCTCATGGCGTAGATGATCTCGAAGGCGGGAACCTGGTAAAAATATCCGTAAGACAGGCGTACCTGGGTCTTGTCGGTAACCGGGTGCGCCACGCCGATACGGGGGCTCCAATGGCTCTCGGGGTCCGGCTTGACCAGCGGGTCGTCGAACTTGTCGTCGTGCAGGTTCTGCCCCAGCATCTCGGGCACCAGCTTGTTCACGTTAAAGCGGTCGTAGCGGAGCCCCAAGTCGATGACCAGGTCGCCGAAATCCAGCCTGTCCTGGCCGTAGAAACTGTACATGCGCGGCTCGGCGGTCCACTCGTCATCGGTGAATTCACCGTAATAAAAACGGGCGGTCTCACGCACGGTCCATCTCAGGGCCTCGAAACCGAACTTGACCCGGTTGTAGCGGTCGAGCTGGGTGTCCATGTCGATCTTGAAGTTCCAGCGCTGTTCCTTGTCGGCAACCAGTCCCTGGGACATTCCCGAGGTTACGAACTGGCGGGCGTACATGCGGGTGCCCCGCTCTCCCTTGCGGCTGGGAGAGAGGCTGCCGAAAATAATGTTGTCGGTCACCTGGTCGGTGGGCCAGTTCTCGGTACGCTCCAGGTTGGCATGGAGCCAGCTGGGCGCCAGCAGGTCGTTGGCGAAACCGTTGTTGGAAACTGCCGAGTAAATCATGTAGCGGTCGCGCTGCCCCTCGTCGTAGAAACCGATGTTTCCGCCGACACCCATGACAGTCTTGCGGTCGAGGGCATAATAAGGATAGAGCAGGCCGCCGTCGAGGTTGTTCACGAAATAGGAGACCCGCACCTGGGCATTCATGCTTCGCTTGCTGCTCTGGAAGAGCTCCAGGTCCGCACCGACTATAGCCAGGTCGTCGATCCAGCGACGGGCATTGGCGGTGCGCCGCATGTTGTTGAACAGCATGGCGTGATCGTAGAACTGGCGCTGGATGCGGCTGCGATGATAGGTCGCCAGGAGCTTGGTCCCTTCAAGCGGAGCGAAAGTGGTCTTGAACGAGGCCGCGTAGACATCTTTCCAGTTGGCGGGCAGGCGCGCCGGGTTGCTCATTTCCCAGGGCCCGGTATATTCCGGGTTGGGAACGGCCACACCACTGGCAAAAGCCGCCGCCAGGTCATCCGGCGAGCTCGACGGAGCACCGTCGACCATGGTCCAGAGGTTGCCGGTGGTCGGGTCGATCTGGATCAGCGGCTGGGCGCCGGAGCGCAGGGTTCCCTCGCCGGTTACATCAGCCGGGTCGGCGACAACCAGGCTCTGGGCCAGGTAACGGAACTCCATCCCGTCGGCACGGGTGAAATCGCGGGTGACCGTCCCGTCGGAGTTAACCCTGCCGTAGCCCATTTCCGGCGACTGGGTAATCACGGAATAATTGGCGAAAGAATTGACTGTCAGGGGATCGATGGCATCGTCGCGGTCCCCGATACCGTCCTTGACCACGCCGATCGAGCCGAGGTCGCGGTTGAGCCCGTCGATGAAATCCTGGGTCACTCCGCGGAAACCGCCCTTGTCTCCGTGCAGGCGCGGGAATGCATCGGCCATGCCGCGCACCATGCCCGAGGCGAAGAAAGTCAGCTTGTCGCTAAAAACCGGGCCGCCGATGTTGCCCTCGAGGTTGTTGAACCCGTAGTCCATGTTGCGGGGCATGACCTGGTCGGTAACGAACTGGAGGCGGCCGGACAATGTCGTGCCGCCCTCCTTGGTGACAATGTTGATCATGCCGGACTGGGCGTTGCCGAACTCCGCCTGGAATCCGCCGGTGATCAGCGAGACCTCTTCAATGGCATCATTGGACACGATCAGGGGATTGATCTCGCCGGCTGCATCGTTGTCCACCAGGCCGCGGTCCTCGACACCCTGGAGCTCCTGCTGGGACTTTGCCAGAATCCCGTCCACGTACAGGGCCTCCTCGCCCTCACGTCCGCCGCGCAGGCTGTAGTTACCGGACGGGTCCACCACCACGCCGGCCTGCAGGACCAGCAGGTCTTCCAAGGCGGTGGCCGGAGTGTTGCCGATCATCTCCGATTCCATGTTCTGACGAGTCTGGACATTGTCGCGGGTCATCAGAGGCGTGGCCTCACCCTCGACAATAATCGCCTCCAAACCCACCACTTGTGCGGACATCTGCGCGTTGACCGTGATCGTGTTACCTGCGGACACGCGGACATCGATAACATTGACCGGTTTGAAGCCGGTGAAGGAGAACTTGACTGTTCTCAAGCCCACCGGCACGTTCAAGATAAAATAATATCCGTCATCGTTGGTGATATTCCCCAGGCGGGTACCCTCAACCACTACCTGGACCCCTCCCATGGGAGAACCGGCATCCTGGTTGCGGACAACGCCCTCGATTTTTCCATATGTCTGGGCCAGTGCGGCTCCTGCGCTCAAGGCCAGCATAAGGAACAGCAGCAGAAAAAATCTACCGTTTTTAGGCATAAAAATCTCCTTCCGAAAAAGCCGTTAAACCGTGAAGATGATTGCTCATCTCAAACGAACAAGAATGTCATAGGCTTCCACCTCCTTATCAAAACGTCTCTAAAATGGAAAAAAATCAGATTCCATATTTTATCTTAATGTCCACTTTTTGTCAAGTTAGAACTATCATGAATGCTTTATAATTTTTTGTAATTAAATTAAATAAATCCGCTTGAAGTTACTTTTCTCCTTGCGCCAATACGCATTATTAACGGGAAAGCACAGGCTTGGGGAGAGTAAATATGATTTATAATATGATTCTTATTCTCATTTAACTGATGTCATTTCTGGTATTCCGGATCTCCTGCGAAGGATTACAAGTTTCAATTTTTTGCGAGTTTCTGGTAAGCTATCCGCAGACCGTCCAGGGTCAGGTTCGGGTCGACTGTGTCGAACTGACTGCTGTACCTGGCCAACATGTTGACAAAGCCGCCGGTGGCGATCACCCTGCAGTCTACCCCCCATTCTTTTTTGAGTCTTCCGACCAGCCCGTCGATCTGGCAGACCGCCCCGAAAAAGATCCCCGACTGCATCATGGTCGTCGTGTTTTTACCTATTACCCGCTGCGGCACCTCGATCTCCACCCGGGGCAGCATGGCGGTCTTTTTTACCAGCGATTCCGCGCAGGTGCTTATCCCTGGGGCGATAGCTCCACCCAGGTAATGGCCTTCGGCGCTGACCAGGTCGAAAGTTGTGGCCGTGCCGAGGTCCACCACGATACAGTTGGCCGCGTAGCGCTCCTTGACAGCCAGGGTATTGGCTATGCGGTCGGCCCCGATCAGCTCGGGGGCCGAGTCCACCTCGTACACTAGCCCCAGGTCGGCCAAGCCGTGCACCAGGTAAGGGTCATGCCCGAAATAGCGGCGGGACAGCTTTTCGAACACGTAGGTCAGGGTCGGCACCACCGATCCGATCACCACTCCATCGATACCCGGGCAGCCGACCGTGCGCTCGATCATGTAGCAGACCAGGTGCCCGTAATCATCGGCCGTGCGGGAGACATTGCTGTCCACCCGCCAGTGATGGGCCAGGCTCTCCCCCTGATAGAGACCCAGGACAATGTTGGTATTGCCGATATCAACAGCCATTATCATGGTTTCAGTTCCTTTATCGAGGACGGTATAATACCCGGCGGAGGCCGTTGGCCGGGTCAATATTCGACAACCCTGCCTTGCGCCACGGCTCTCAGGTGGCTGCTCTCCGGTACTTCCAGGAGCAGGGCGCCGTTTTCATCGATTCCCCTGGCTATACCGCCGATGGTCTCTCCCCCGCCGGTGGCCACGGTAACCTTGCGGTCCCGCAGGTAGTCGCGCACCTGGATCCGCGGCAGGAAAAGGGAGAAGCCGTCGGTCAGCAGCTTGAAATAGCCTTCTTCCAGCTTGTCGAGGATTTTCTGCAGCAGGGACACCCGGTCCACCCGCTCCCCGGCCGAGGCTATCCTCAGGCTGGTGGCGGTTCCGCTCACGCTCTCTGGAAAGCTCTCTATATTGACATTGACCCCGAACCCCAGGATAACGTACTTGACCCTGCCGGCCTGTATTCCGGATTCACAAAGCACGCCGGCGAACTTGCGGTCGCCCAGGTACAGGTCGTTCGGCCATTTGAGCCTGGGTCTCAGGCCGGTCTGCTCCTCGACCGCCAGGCAGATACAGAATGCGCAAAGCAGGCCCAGGATTCCAAGCTGAGAGGGGCTGATCCCGGGGCGCAGGATCAGGCTGGCCCAGATGCCCGTGCCTGGAGGCGAGTACCAGGTATTTTCAAAACGTCCCCGGCCGCGGGCCTGTTCCTCGGCCACCAGCAGCGAGCCGTCAGGCACTCCGGCCTCGGCCAGCATCTTGGCGGTATCGCTGGTCGAGCCTATTATCCTGTAAGTAAACAGGCTCCGGCCCAGGAAAGTGGTCTTCAGCCCGCTTTCTATCTCCAGGTAGTTAAGCGTATCCGGGACCCTGATCAGACACCAGCCCCTGGTCTGATCTCCGTCTATCTCATATCCCTGCAGCCGCAGCACTTCCACTGCACGGGCCAGGTCATGTCCGCACTCGGTGCTGGTATCGGCCACCTCCTGGAGTCCGTGCCCTACCAGCAGCGCGCTTTCACCGAGGTAACGGTGGCAGTTGGCCTTGAGGACACCAACCAGCCTCTTTTCGAATTCCGAGACTGACATTTCGAGAGCGAATCCGGAGTGGAGCCTGCAAGACTAGTTTTCCGGTTTGATCAGCATGGTCAGGTTGAGGATGCCGGCTGAATGGGTCAGCGCGCCCACCGAGATGAAGTCCACTCCCGTTCCCGCTATCTCGGCGACAGTCCGCAGGTTGACATCCCCGCTGGCTTCTATCTCGGGGATCGGACCTCCCCTGTAGCCGCGGATCATTTCCACGGCTATTTTCATCTGCTCGATTGTCATGTTATCCAGCATGATCCTGGACACTCCGGCTTTCAGGGCTTCATCCACATCGTTCAGGGTGCTGACCTCGACCTCTACCGGCAAGCCCTTGTCATTGGCGGACCTAACAGCTTGCATGGCTTCCGTGATTCCGCCGGCCGCAGTGATATGGTTCTCCTTGAGCAGCACGTAATCATACAGCCCGTAGCGGTGGTTCGAGCCGCCGCCGACCTTGACCGCGTACTTGTCAAGCTCTCTCATGCCCGGAGTGGTCTTGCGGGTGTCCAGTATTTTAACTCCGGTGCCCTCGATCTGGTCGACAAAGCGCCTGGCCAGGGTGGCCACCCCTGAGAGCCGCTGCAGGAAATTGAGCATGGTGCGCTCCACCATCAGGATTGCCCGGGTCCGGCCGGTCAGCTCGGCGACCACCTGCCCGGCAGTCACAGCCTGGCCGTCCGGCACCGCGGAAACCAGCTCGGGTGCAGGGTCGAATTGTTCTAGCAGGCAGCGCACTACCGGGATGCCGGCGATCAGCCCACCCGCACGGGAAATCACTTGCCCGCGGCTATTGTGGCTTTCCGGAACAGACCACAGGGTCGAGTAATCCCCGCTGCCGACATCCTCCTCCAGGGCGGAGCGGATGACCTGCAGGGTATATTCGCTGAAAGGCGGACCGCCTGAGCCTGAGCTCAAGTTTCACTCCCCGGGTTAAGAGCTTCGTTCGAGGATAGATTGATAGAAGCTTTCGTAACGCCCGGTTATTTCCCGGATATCGAAGTTGGCCACCGCATGCTCCCTGGCTTTCCGGCTGAAAGCCTCGTAGAGCTCCCGGTCGGTCAGCAGGCGCAGGCAGTTACGGGCCATCTCCTCCACATCGCCCACCTCCGAGAGGTAGCCGCACTCGCCCTGCAGCACGACCTCTTCCGGGCCGCCGCAGCGGGTGGCCACCACCGGAACACCGGTAGACAGGGCCTCCAGGACAGACAGGCCGAAACTCTCCGTGGCCGAGGGCTGCAAGAGCAGGTCGGCGCAGTTGAGCAGGCAGTCGATCGATTCCTGGGCTCCCAGGAAAATGCAACGGTCCGCCACTCCCAGCTCCTCGGCCAGGCTATATGCCGGTGCCCGCTCCGGCCCATCCCCCACCAGCACCAGCTGTGCCCTTGTCTCCGAGGCCACCCTGGCGAAGACCTGCACCACGTCGCGCAGCCGTTTTACCGGCCGCATGTTCGAGATGTGCATGATTATTTTCTCGGTGCCGTCAGTGAGGGTCTTCCTGCAGCAAACAAAATCATCCCTGCGCTTGAACACCTCGGTATCCACGAAGTTAGGGATCACCTCGATCGGCTTTTCGACCCCGAAGATCTCCAGGGTCTGGTTGCGCAGGTAGTTACTCACTGCGGTCACCCCATCCGACTGCTCGATGCTGAAACGGGTTATGCTCTTGAAACTCTGCTCCTGCCCCACCAGGGTGATGTCCGTGCCGTGAAGGGTGGTGATCAGGCGCACCGGGTGCTTGTCCCCGAGCATCTGCCTGGCGATCCAGGCACTAGTCGCGTGGGGTATTGCGTAATGCAGGTGCAGCAGGTCCAGTCCGTATTCACCGATCACATCGTGCATCTTCACGGCCAGGGACAGGGTGTAAGGCTGGTACTCGAACACCGGGTAGTTGGAGACCTGGACCTCGTGAAAGTAGATGTTCCGGTGGAACTCCTTGAGACGGTAAGGCAGGGCATAGGTGATGAAATGTATCTCGTGGCCGTGCAGGGCCAGCCGCTTGCCCAGCTCCGTGGCCAGCACTCCGCTGCCGCCGTAAGTGGGATAACAGGTAATCCCGATCTTTAAATTCGACTTTTCCGTGCCCATCCTGCCCGGTTCCTCTCCTGCCCCGCAGGGCTGTTGATTTTTCCCTGAGCCGGGAAACTTATCCGCCGGTTTTTTACCGGCCGGCCCGGCATCCCTCAAGGCTTGCTGCGCCGGCTCGCCGGGTATTGTCTCACCCGGAACGATCCTGTTCCAGGTGGGATTCCCAGCCGGCAAGGATGCTATCGATTTTAACAGGAACCCGGCTCAGGCGCAACCGGCAGGGTCTCCGCCTGAACCAGGTCCGCTGGCGCTTGGCGTATTGCCTGGTCTTCCTGTTCACCGCCTCCAGGGTCTGTTCCAGGGTCAGCCCGCCCTGCACGTGGGCCACCACTTCCGCATATCCCAGGCTCTGCAGGCCGGGCGCATCCCCGGTCAGGCCGCCGGCGAGCAGGCCCTCCACTTCCTCGACCCAGCCGCCTGCCAGCATTTGTGCACTGCGCGCGGCGATATTCCTCTCCAGCAGGTCCCGCGGCGGGTCGAGGACCACCTGGAAGGGCCTGAAAGCACTCCCGGGCCGGGGCGATGACAGCAGCTCGGTCATAGTCCGGCCGGTGAGGCAGTACAACTCCAGGGCGCGGCTCACCCGCTGGATATCGTTCGGGTGCAGGCGGGCCGCACTGGAAGGGTCGACACCTGCCAGCCTGTCGTGAAGGGCCTGCGGGCCGTGGCGCTCAGCCAGGCGCTCAAGCTCCCGGCGGATTTCCTCCCGGCGGGCATCCCCGGCCAGGGGCTCATCGAACATGGGGTTAAGCAGGGCCTCGATGTAGAAACCCGTGCCGCCGCAGACCAGGGCGGTCTTGCCGGAAGCGCACAGCCGCTCTATTACCGCGGCCGCATCCCTCGCAAAACTGCCTGCATTGTATGCCTCCACCGGGTCCAGGATGTCGATCAGGTGGTGGGCCACCGCGGCGCGGACATCCGCCGGGGGCTTGGCCGTGCCCACATCCAGGCCCCGGTAGACCTGGCGGGAGTCGGCCGAGACTACCTCCGCCCCCAGGGCCCCGGCCAGCTCCACGGCCAGGGCGGTCTTGCCGGAAGCGGTAGGCCCTGCCAGTACTATTACCGGTATCAATTCCTGCCGAACCTCTTGTCGATCTCGTTCAGGGAGAGCTGGACAATGGTGTTCCGGCCGTGTACATCCGCATAGGGCAGCTCGGTGGCGAACAACCGGTCGATCAGGTCGTTCATCTCCGCCGAGCTCAGCTTCCGGCCGGACTTGACAGCCGCGCGGCAGGCCAGCGAGCGAGCCAGGCACTGGTGGGCGGTCTCGGCGGAGCCCCTTCCCTCGGAGATGAGGTCGTGCAGCATCCGGCCGAAATATTCCTCCGGGCTGCCTATGCCTTTGAGCGCAGGGGTCGCCCGCACCACGATTGTCCTGCCCCCGAACTCCTCGACCTCGAAACCGGCCTGCTCGAGGACCGGTTTGAACTCGAGGGCTGCGGAATGTTCCTCCGGAGACAGCTCGAGGGTCAGCGGAAAGAGCAGGCGCTGGGTGGTGATATTCCGGTTGGAGATACCGGTCATTATCTGCTCGAAAAGGACCCGCTCGTGCGCGGCGTGCTGGTCTATGATCAGGCAGCCTTTCTTGGTCTCGACAAAGATATATCGCCCGTGAAGCTGCCAGATGGAGGGCAGGGCGGAAGCCTGCAGCTCTGCTTTTTGAGCTTTACCTTGCTGTTCCTGCGGCCCGCCGGGCGCGGGTGTTTTGTCCAGGGCCAGGCCGGAGCCCGGCTTGAGGTCCTCTGCTGCCAGCCCGATCTCGCCGCGCTTGATTTTCTCGGGCGAAAGGGGCATCAGCAAAGAGGTCTGGAACCCGCCGCCGGGCAGGAAAGGCCTGCCCCGGACCTCCGAGACCCGGCCCGGGGCTTTGCCGCGGAAACCGCTGCCTCCCGGGCCGCTCCCGGACACCAGCCTGCCGCTGACCTGGGCATCGTAATCGGCCACTGCGCCCTCCTGGCGCAGGCCCTCTTTCACTGCGCCCTGCACCGCTGCGTAGACCAGGCCCTCATCCCGGAAACGCACCTCGAGCTTGGACGGGTGCACGTTGATATCCACCTGGTCCGGCCTGACAGTCAGGAAGAGAAAGAACGAGGGCTGGGCCGTGTCCGGTATGGCGCTGCGGTAGCCCTGACGGACCGCGTGGGCCAGGGAGCGGCTGGTGAAAGGCCGCCGGTTGATAAACAGGTACTGGTCCGGCCGCGAGCCCGTGCAGGAGTCCGGGTCGGCGATCAGCCCTCCGACAACCAGGTCGCCGCGCTCATAGATTACCGGCAGCAGCTTGCCGGCGCGTCCCACGCCGAAAATGTCCCGGACCCGCTCGGCCACCGAGCCGCAGGGAGCTGCGGCAAGCAGCTCGCGTCCCTCGTGGGTCAGCTTGAACCCGGTCTCGATCTGGGCGACAGCCAGACAGGTAACCACCCGGATGATATGCCGCAGCTCGGTCTGGTCCGACTTGAGGAACTTGCGCCTGGCCGGGACATTGAAAAAGAGGCTGCGCACCGTGGCGGTGGTGCCCTGCGCCCGTGAGACGTCCGAGATTTCCACGGTCTCCCCGCCCTCGACTACGATCCTGGTGCCGCAGGGGTTGTCTCGCGTGCAGCTCACCAGCTCGAAACGGCTGACCGAGGCGATGCTGGGCAGGGCCTCGCCGCGGAAACCCATGGTCGAGATGTTTTTCAGGTCGGCAGCGCCGGAGATCTTGCTGGTGGCGTGGCGGCAAAAGGCCAGCCCTACATCCTCGCGCTCCATGCCCTCGCCGTCGTCGCTCACCCGGATCATCCGGTTGCCCGCCCCCTCGACCTCGACAGCGATTCGCCCGGCCCCTGCATCCAGGGAGTTCTCCACCAGCTCCTTGACCACCGAGGCCGGCCGCTCGACCACCTCGCCGGCTGCGATCAGGTTACTGGTGGCCTCATCCAGTTGATGAATTTTCCCGGGCATAGCCGTTTTCCCCTTACTCAAGTTCGCGATAAACCCGCATCAAATATATACGCTCATCCCAGCCATAACAAATAAAAATATCCCCCGCAGGCCTCTTGCCCCGGGGTTACAGGCTTATAAAACGCTGAAAAAAGACCTCGACACCCCGGACTGAAAGATATCGCTCTGCAGGCAGGCCCGTCGCACAGGCTGGCGGCGACCTCCAAGAAAACCGGAAGGTGCACCTTGCCATCTAAAAAAACCGGGATGGCATCACGGGCCATATACCTCCGGTGTTCTATCCGGCTGTTGTGCGATTCATAGAATTGTGAAAGATAGAGGATGGAGTAAAGTTTCACACTTAGGTTTCTACTTGACAGTTGCGGGGCAAAAAGATAAAATGATATACAGGAAAAACGGAAATTAAAGGACTTTTATGTCAACAAGCATCCATCGGTCAAAGGTCGGCATTTATCAGCCCCGATAATCAGATAGCTGCTTAGAGTCAAGTTACACAGATCAGAGTCCAGGAAAGCCGAGCCGCCTAATTGGTGAGTCGGCTTTTTGTATTTAAGCGTACGTCTCAAGCTAATCAAAACAATGATTACTTTTTATTTTTTCGAGTATCGTTCTTATTATTTTTGGTTCGTTCGCTCAGGGCGAAAAAGATGAAAGGGTAAACAGATATTCCAGCAGGAGGCGGATATGGCCGGCAATCGCACCCTCATTATCCTCGCAATAGTATCCCTTCTGTTATTATCCCCCACCGCTCATTCCCTTCGGCATATAAAAGCCGGTCCTGCATCCGGGCCTGCGCAGGCACAGTACAAGGAGGATTTCAACGGCGATGGAAATATTAACATTACGGATGCGATAGCCCTTCTGTTGTACCAGCGCTCGAACCCCGGTGATTCCAGGGGAGATTACAACGGAGACGGCAAAGCCAACATGAACGATGCCATCGCCTTGCTTTTGGCCATAAGAGGCGGCAACCTTACGCCTGTGGAAGAACCCCCGGAAGAGGAGCCGGAGGAGCTTGATGTAGAGGAGGTCATCCAGGACCTGATTATGGTTCCCGTTCCGGCAGGCAGTTTCACGATTGGTGAATATGACCGGTCGGATGACAAAGTGCGGCTTATTAAGGGTATTTACCTGACAGGATTCCAGATGAGCGCCACGGAGATCACCCAGGAGCAGTACCAGGCTGTGATGGGAGATAACCCTGCATACCAAACCGGGGATTACAGCAGTCCGGTGGAGCAGGTAAGCTGGGTCGATGCGGAGGCTTTCTGTAACCGCCTGAGCGAGGCGGCGGGTTTTGAACCCTGTTATGAATATGACCTTGGTTGGGGGGGGTACTGGAAATGCGATTTCACCAAAGACGGTTTCCGCCTGCCGACAAATTGTGAATGGGAGTACGCCTGCCGGGCTGAAACACAGGCTAATACTGGGGTAACGAAGTATTACAACGGCGACAGCGAGAACGACCTGGACCGGGCGGGATGGTACAAGGGCAACAGCGGGCTAATAACGCATCCTGTTGCGCAAAAGGAGCCCAATGCCTGGGGCTTGTTCGACATGCTCGGCAATGTCGGAGAGTGGTGCGAAGACTGGTACCCTGGTGCCGACTACAACACCTATGACGTCAGCAAATTAGATCCCGTCTACGGTATTTTAGGAGATCACGGACCTATGGGAGAACGCCCTCAACGTGTGGTACGGGGCGGGACTTTCGTCTCTGACGCACAACATAGCACTTCTTTCGAGCGCTCTGGATATTCCCCTGAAAGGAAATACAATGTTACCGGTTTCCGTGTTGTCCGCCGTGGAGAGCGTTCCATTCAGGGTAAGGTGATGAAGGACGGGAGCGGCCTGGCGGGGATCAGCATCCGCATATCCGGGGGTGGGCGTGAAAGTTCGGCAACTTATACCCCGGAAGGCAGATACCTCGAGATAACAAGCGATAGGTTCGACACCACTCTGACCACGGCTGAGGACGGCAGCTACCTCCTGGAAGGAATGACCTATGGCACCTATACCCTGACTCCGACTGCAGGTGGTTATGATTTCGATCCGGTAAGCATCAGGTTTTTCCTGGACGCAGTAAAGCGCTCGATCGAGCCTATCATTGCCAAAGCCGGCGATCTGGGTGTTGTCAGCGATATCGTATGCTTTTCCGATGGCGGGTCTGTAATTCTGAACGATCAGGTGGCACTGGAAATCCCTGCACATGAATTCTGGAATGGGAGAAAATATGAAGACTCCGGCAAGGTCGTTGTGCGATTGGAAGCGTTAGAGCCAGGATCCCTGCCGCTGCTTTCCGAAATGCCGGTGGTGGGGACCCCGGTGGAGCTGGCCTTTTTCTATCCTGATGGAAATCCAATACCTGCTGATTCACTGCCATCACTGCGGTATCCAGTGCGTCTAGAGGATATGAAAGTATCCTTCAAGCTGGATAATTTCTCGGGAGATCCTGAGAACCTGGCGGCTGTTTCCATCGGGGCAGACAGCGTACTGCGGTATCTGGATACCGGGTACGATGAAGCGGAAGGCTGGCTCTCTGCCGAGTTACCGCTTCCCAAACTGTGCGGGCCACAATTGTCCGCAGCCGGAGCTAACCCCTCTCCGGAATGGATATGGATTGTTAGACAAGTAGTTAGTAGCTTGATTAAAATAACGGTAGTCAAAATGGATAATTATTTCTGCAAGGATGACAAGTGGGCCAAGCTTGAGCCTCCCGACGCGCCCGACGAGAAAAGGATCCCGGTTATTTTTATTCACGGCTATCAGAAATGGAACCAGACCTGCACATTTTATCATGCAACCGAGCCTTTCCCGGAGCTTCGGGAATACCTCGAAAAACAGAGCTATATTAAAAAGTACTTCCAGTTATTTACATTTACTTACCCCACATTTTATGAACCAAAGCATAACGGCATGTCACTGGCAGCGAGGATTGCCGACAGGTTTCCCACCGAGGGGAACGACCTGGTGCTGGTTTGCCACGACATGGGAGGTCTGGTTGGAAGGCACTACATTGAAATGGAAGGCGGACACAATCAGGTACAGTTGATTATCACTTGCGGCACGCCTCACCTTGGTACCTCGTTGGCAATTCTTCCTTCTACATTTTGGCCTACCGATGGAGCTAAAAGCCTTGTGCCGGGGAGCGATGCAATAGATGAACTGGCCAAATCAGCGGACGAAATCTCCTTGCTTACGACAAAGTACATTACTTATGCCGGCAGCAATGACTGGGTAGTCTCGGTAAGCAGTGCCACTAATGAGGATGGTTCACTCTGGTCGCATGCTGATCGCGTAACATCAAGGGTATTCAAGGGTTACGACCATGACCAAATGCATACGGGAAACAAAAATTTCGCCCCGGAGGATGACTCTCTTTTCATTGCGATACACAATGACTTGAAAAATGTAATTAAAAAGCCGTTGCTGCTGGAATACGAACTTTCCCCTGAAACACGATGGGTTGTGGAGGGAACTGTATTCAAAGCCAGATACCGGATCGATAATCCGAATCAAATTCCAATCAAACTGCACCTCAAGCTGTGGTTCAAGACCGGCAAGGGAAAAGACGACAAGCTTCTGGTCCCCGCTGATAATTCGGAGGATTACTACGAGGTTGAAATGGATCCCGGTGAAGAGTGGTTCGAAAAGCCGTGCATGGTTCCAGAGGGTGTTGAGGACAACAGCAGATACCCTGTATCCTGGGATATATATGAT
>JAFGTO010000122.1 GCA_016934095.1 Candidatus Glassiibacteriota bacterium | reverse complement strand
GATAATTGTGTACAGCTCACGAAAAGGAAAAAAGAGCTTTAATACAGACCAGATTTAATCAATAATGCACAGAGTCTGCACAGGGATATCCACAGATGCCGCCAGCGCCTGTATAACTATATTTTATGGTTTTTAAGTTTTTCAATAATACTTTCTATCTTAGAATCGAAATCAATATCATTTAACAGTCGGCCAGCAACTTTCTTGCAGGCATGAAGCACGGTGGTATGGTCTTTACGCTCGAACTTCTGGGCGATTTCGGTAGTGCTAAGGTTTGTCATACGGTGGCAGATATACATAGCCACCTGCCGGGGCTCGCTGATGACCCTGTTCCTTTTCTGGGAGCGGAGAGCGTCCCGCGGTACACCGAACTCTTTGCTGACAGTAACCAGGATATTTTCCACGCTGATATGGTTTATCTGCTGTTCGAAAATATTTTTCAGCACCCTCTCGGCAAGTTTGAGGTTTATATCGGTTTTGTGAGTATTGGAAAAGTGTTCCAGGTAATGCAGGGAGCCCTCGAGCAGTCGAACGTTACTCTTGACCTTGCCGGCGATGAACTCGAGTACTTCTTCCGGGACAAGGATCCTGCTGGTCTCGCTCTTCTTTTTCAGGATGGCGAAGCGGGTTTCATACTCCGGCGGCTGGATATCGGCGATCAGCCCCCAGTGAAAGCGGCTGCGCAGCCGCTCCTCGAGGTGCTGGATCTCGCGCGGCGCCCGGTCCGAGGTGAGGACGATCTGTTTCTGGCTTTCATAGAGGGTGTTGAAAGTATGGAAAAACTCCTCCTGGGTACCCTCTTTCTCGGAGATGAACTCGATGTCATCGATCAGCAGCACGTCCATTCTGCGGTAGCGGTTACGAAACTTGGTCATGGTCCCTGATTTTATCGCTGCAATCAGTTCATTGAGAAAAGTCTCCGCCGAGACATAACAGATTTTAAGGCCCCGGTCTCCGAACTTGTCGCAAAGCGCATGGCCGACGGCCTGCATGACATGCGTCTTGCCCAGGCCCACACCGCCGTAGATAAACAGGGGGTTGTATCTTTTACCGGGAGAATCGGCCACGCTCAGGGCTGCGGCGTGAGCCAGCTGGCTGTTGTTACCCACGACAAAGTTTTCGAAAGTGTAGCGGGGATTGAGAGCGCCGATGTAAAGCTTAAGGCTGCCGTTGTCCGGGGCTTGGTCCAGGCTGTCGATACGGGTGAACTTTCCTGAGGAAGCTGCCGGCCTGGCAGTATCTCCGGCCGGGACAACGGGGGTTCCGGCTTGCGGGCCCAGCGACAGCTCCCAGAGCTCCATCTGTTGGTTCTTGTCTTCCTTGAAGATAAAGTTGATCGAGAAGCTCTTACCCAGGGCCTCGGAAGATACCTGGTTCAGGATGTCCTGGTAGTTTTGCTCTACATAAAAGGCGGTGAATTTGTTTTTAAGCTCTACTGTCAGGGCTCCATCGAGAAGCGAATGGGCACGGCTGGGTTTAAGCCAGGTAGAAATGGTCTGCTGGTTGAGCCTGTTCTGGCAGTTGTCGAGTATCAGCGACCAGACTTCCTGGGGGGTATGCTCTTGCGGCAATTTGCTACTTCTCCTCAATCGAAAACAGGCACGCTGTTCTCGGGTTTAGCCACTTCTTTACGGAACGATTCAAGCAGGTGCCTGGTAACCGGCCCGGGACGGCCGTCCGCTATCCGCTTGCCGTCGACCAGGACGATGGGGGCGACCTCCGCCCCTGAGCCGGTAAGAAATACCTCATCTGCTGCATGGACTTCACCGGGACCGAAAACCGCCTCGGCGGCTTTTATCCCCAGGCTCAGGCAGAGGTCGAGAATGATATTCCTGGTAACGCCCATCAGGATGTTGTCTCCGGGAGGAGTGAGCACGGAACCGTCCTTGACGATAAAAATATTGTCGGCGCTGCACTCGCAGACCTTGCCGTCCAGGGTGAGCATGATCACTTCGGGCACTTCGGCCCGGTTGCCCTCGATCACCGCCAGGATGTTGTTGACATAGTTGCAGGTCTTGATGTTGGGGTTTACACAGGCCTGTGGCGTGCGCCGCACGTCCGCCGTAATGACCGAGAGGCCTTTCCGGTAGAATTCCTCGGGGTAAAGCTGGAGGCTGCGGGCAATGATAAACACTGTAGCCCGGCCAACCTTGCGAGGGTTGATTCCCAGGTCCTGCCTGTGGCCGCGGGTAACCACCAGCCTGATATAACCGGTCCCGTCAAGGTGGTTTTTCCGGCAGAGCTCCACCAGGATGCGGCTCAGCTCAGAGGTGGTGTAGGGGATCTCGATCTCGAGGCCCGCGGCCGAGCGCCACAGGCGGTCGAGGTGCTCTTTCAGCTTGAAAATCCGGCCGTTATAGACACGGATGCCCTCGAAGATACCATCGCCGTAAAGTACGTTGCTGTCTAGTAGGAATGCCGCCGGCAGGACACCTGTCTCCAGGTCCAGGTAAGGGCCCGCCACCTGGTAGTCGCCGCTGAAAAAAACATATTCCCGAGGCATGTTAGTTCGGCATTCCTTGTTATGGGTAAAAGGGTTCGCCCGGACGGTTCCCGCAGAGACGGCAGAGGTCTCCCCGGCCACGCAGGTAAGTTAACTGCCGACGTGAAGAAAAGAGTTTAAAGTCATTTATATTAAATGAGTTAGAATATTCACAAGAGGTGGAGCGTTTGAACGGGGCCTGTCGCGCCAGGGGCCGTCAAGGATAAATATTAAGAGTTGCAGAGTAGGATGTCAAGATAATAAAAAGTAAAAGATTATTTGCAACTTATTATATACCAGGACATTAGGACAATTCACAACATGTTGTCAGGCAAAAAAAAACAACACTATATGTTGTGGTACGGAGTGAAAAACAGGAAGAACCTGCGGCGGGCCGCTAAGAGATGCCATATTTTTCCAGCTTGTAGTAAAGCACGCTGGTCTTCAGGCCCAGCATGCGGGCGGTCCGGCTCTTGTTGCCGGCGCAGCGGGCGAGGGTGTGCTGGATTATCCGGTTTTCGATTTGCTCCAGGGTCCGGTTGAGGTCGATATTGTCTCCGGCGGGAAGGGAAAGATTATATTCCCGCTCGACCAGCGGGGGTATATCGGATGTAGACAGCCGGTCGCCAGGTCCCAGCACCAGGGCCCTCTCGAGCACGTTTTCCAGCTCGCGTACATTGCCGGGCCAGTTGTAGCCACAGAGTATCTCGAGGGCCGGGGGCTCGATTTCAGCGGGAGGGCGGTTCATTTTACGGCAGATTTTTGCGACCAGGTGGCCGGCCAGCAGCGGGATATCTCCCGGGCGTTCCCGCAGGGATGGCAGATGGATGGGTACTACATGCAGGCGGTAGAAAAGGTCCTCACGGAAATTTCCCTGGCTTACCTGGTCGACCAGGTTCTTGTTGGTGGCCGAGAGCACCCGTACATCCACGGAGATGGTTTTTTCCCCGCCCAGGCGCTCGAACTCGCGCTCCTGGAGTACTCGCAGCAGTTTTACCTGCACGGTGGGGGAGACATCCCCCACCTCGTCGAGAAAGATCGTGCCGCCGTGGGCCAGCTCGAAACGGCCTCTGCGGGACTTGACCGAGCCGGTAAAGGCTCCCTTTTCATGGCCGAAAAGCTCGCTTTCCAGCACAGACTCGGCAAGCGCGCCGCAGCTTACCCTGACGAACGGGCCGCCGGCACGGGTGCTCTTGGAGTGTATCTCACGGGCAACCAGCTCTTTGCCGGTCCCGGACTCGCCGGTAATCAGCACCGAGGAATCGCTCTGGGCTACCAGGGAGATTTTCTCGAAAACATCTTTCATCGCCGGAGACTCGCCCACCAGGGAGCTGAAACCGGCGGCCTCGGCAGCTTCGCTCCTGAGCAGGGCGTTCTCCTCGGCCAGGCGCTGTTTCTCGAGCTTCTCGGCCCTGGCGGCCAGGACCTTTTCCACCCGGACTCTCAGGTGCTCGGGGCTGAAATCCTTGGTCAGGAAGTCAGCCGCACCTAAGCGCATGGCCTCCACCGCAAGGTCCACCGAGCCGTAAGCAGTAATCAGGATCACATCCAATTCCGGCCTGGAAGCCTTGAGTTTTTCCAGCACCTCGAGCCCATTCATCCCGGGCATCTTGAAGTCGCTGACCACCAGGTCGATTTTTTTTTCGGCAAGAAGGCGCAATGCGCTCTCGCCATCTGACAGACCGGAGGCCTCGAGCCCCATCTTGGTCAGGGTGATTACCAGTCCCTCGCGCATGGTCCGGTTGTCTTCGATTACGAGCACGGACGGCATGGTTATATTCCTGGTAGATGGCTGGTAGAGGGCTGAGGTCTCCCACGGCCCGGCGATTGCCCAACGGTATTATAAGATAATAAGCGGCATGCGGTTTGTAAACAGGGGGCAAGCACGGCGGAGATACTGCTGTTGCTTTTTTGGTGGAAAGCTATTAATTTTATTCACTTGTGCAGCCGTTTGTTACCTGATATCAAGAACCTTTAGACAATTACAAGGGAGATTGCCATGCCGCTGGTACCGATGAGGCAGCTATTGAACGAGGCCGCCAAGGGCAATTACGCTCTGGGGGCCTATAATGTCAACAACATGGAGCAGATCCAGGCGATCATGGCCGCCGCCAGCCAGACAAAGTCGCCGGTGATCATCCAGGCGAGCCGCGGAGCGCTCAAGTACAGTAATTTTACCTACCTCAAGCACCTGATGCTGGCCGCGGTGGAGGAAAACCCCGAAATCCCGGTGGCCATGCACCTGGACCACGGCAATGGGCTGGAGAGCGCCAAGACCGCCATCGGCCTGGGCTTCACCAGCGTGATGATCGATGGATCGCTCAAGGAGGACGGCAAGACGCCGACCACCTATGAGGAGAACGTGGAGGTGACCCGCTCGGTGGTCGAGTACGCCCACCCGCTGGGGGTTACCGTGGAGGGCGAGCTGGGCACCCTGGGAGGCATCGAGGACGGGGTGGGTAGCGGCAAGGTGCAGCTCACTGACCCGGACCAGGCGATCAGGTTTGTCGAGGAGACCAGGGTCGACGCCCTGGCGGTAGCTATCGGCACCAGCCACGGAGCCTACAAGTTCAAGGCGGAGCCGAAGCTGGCCCTGCACATCGTCAAGGAAATCAATCGACGCCTGCCGGAGCTGCACATGGTAATGCACGGCAGCTCGAGCGTGCCCCAGGACCTGGTCGATATTATCAACAAATACGGCGGCAAGATGCCCAACGCCAAGGGCGTGCCGATGAGCGAGATCCAGAGCGTGATCCCCTACGGGGTGCGCAAGGTGAATATCGACACCGACGGCAGGCTCGCCATAACCGGCGCCATCCGCAAGGTATTTATCGAGAGCCCGGAAAAGTTCGACCCGCGCGACTACCTCACACCGGCCCGCGAGGCCCTGACCCAGCTGGTGATCAAGAAGATGCAGGCGCTCGGCACCGCCGGTCATGCCGGCGATTACAAGCAGCAGACCCTGGATGACATGAAAAAGTTCTACAGGGAAAAAGGCTGGATCTGATCCGGGCGATGAATTAAAGCCCGCGTAAGGGACCTGATAAGGTATTGTATTCTATCGTAGGGGCGGTTCGCGAACCGCCCCTACGATAGAATACAATACCTTATCAGGTCCCTT
>JAFGTO010000121.1 GCA_016934095.1 Candidatus Glassiibacteriota bacterium | reverse complement strand
GTATCTGCCGGCGAGGGACCTGCAGCCAGCAGCAGCCAGACAAGGATGGTGCAAAAAAAGCGAGGTACGCAGGCTTTCATTGTCATTGGTCCTCCGCGGCAGTGTCGCCTGCCTGGGCCGCTACCTGGCCCTGGCCGCTGTCCTGAAAGAAAAGACCTTGCCCCAGGAACCGACCGCACCGCGGCTGTCTCGAGCGCGGACCCGCCAGTAGTAGGTGGTCCCCGGGTTGAGGAAGCTCCCGGGCACTTTCCACTCGCACTTTTCCGAACCTACGTTGCGGTACAGGCTGGGCGACAGCGGCCAGCGGCAGTCCGGCCGCAGGCTGACCATCACCTGGTAATCCTCCGCCTTGTCGCCGGGGTCGGGGTCCCCGGCTGAGAGCCACTTGAGGGTAGGAGCCAGGCTGCCGGTCTCGCCGGACTCTGCAGGTGAGACTGCGGAAGATACTGTGCCCGGGGCGTGGTTGCCGACGGTTTCCCGCCAGGTGTGGGTTATGCGCACATTCCTGACGGCAGTGCCGCCGGAGTCGCGGTAGCGGACAACGTTCCTGCCCAGGGACAGGGCAGGCAGGCTGTGCGGCGAGACCTGCAGGTCGCTGACCGACCTGAACCGCTCCACCCCGGCCTGCCTGGGCGGGTCGGATTCGGCCCTGCCTTTCAGCGAGAAACTCAGGTAATAGGTGTAGACCGGGAAGGCTTTCATGATACTGGGGTCCAGGTCCAGCTCGATGTCCTCTTCGCCGCTGCCCCAGCGGAAAGTGTAAAGCTCTTCGCTGCCGCCTTTCCAGGGGTGGCCGAAAGCCACCGCCGCCGTGCCGGAGTCATCCTCCTTGACCAGCGTACAGCGGAAGCGGCCTCCCACCACCGGGTAAGGGCTGTGGATGGGCAGGGCGAAGCGGGCCGGGCGTGGGTAAAGCTTGTCCTGCAGGTATTGGACATGTATCGCCGGGTCGAGGCCGTCCCGCTGGCGGGTGATCACGTTGTCGATTATCTCTATGTAGTCGAAAAGGTCGGTCTTCTGCAGGTCGGGTTCCCAGACCAGCCGGCCGTTGGCGTACCTCTCGGGCACCAGCGGGTCCTTGTCGCGCCCCTCGAAAATATTCAGTTCAGGGCCCCACCAGCGGGTGAGCCGCTCGCCCTGCTTGAGGGTACAGGACATGTCGTAGTCCTTGAAGATCTCGGGGTCGTAGTGGTCGCCTTCTTCATTGTCCCTGGTGGTAACGATGTAGCGCACGAACTGCTGGTTGCGGCCCGGGGGGTCATCCTGCCGCACCCAGGGGTCGCGCGGGTGGATGGTCCGCTCGATCAGCCAGGGGTCCTGCTCCAGCTCGGCCAGGCTGGCGATGGTGCGGTTGTCGCGGGCCAGGTAGAAGACCTTGACATTGCCATCCAGCATGTGCCAGCCGCCGTTGTAATAGACCTCGCTGATCGTATGGCCCGAGATCTCGAAGATGCGCGCTTTCAGCCCGGCTGCGGTGGCCAGCCCCTTGACCCAGGCCGAGGTGTGGCCGCAGATACCGTACCCGTAGCAGTTCATGGCCCTGACCGGGTTTGTCGAGCTCTCATCATGCGGGGAGCGCTGGAACCTCTTCCATAGCACCCACTGCCAGATGGCCAGGGCTTTCTCCTCGTCAGTGGTGCAGTCTGCGGTGATCTCCCTGGCCATGGCATCGATGTCGTACCAGTCGTAAAGCCCGTTCACCGTGATCCTCGGGTCGGGCACCGGGGTGTCGCCCAGGTTCTCGATGGTGATCTCCACGTTTTCCGGGTCGGCCGTGCCGCCGACCTCGACCACGTATTCCGCCTGGGGTTCGGTAACCACCAGGGAAAAGGTTTTCAGCTCGCCTTCCACGGCCGGGGCAATGGAGGGCGAAAAGGCCAGGAAGGCATACAGCAACGGCACGGCACTCCGCTTTAAAAAGAACATGGTTTCCCCCTTTGTCTGTTGAAGTATTTTTCCGTTAAATTCTATACTACTACCGGCTGAAGCCGGCAGGTTTGTCAGCTTTATGCTCGAACGGGTGAATCCTTACAGGGCGGCTGCTGAAGGCCGCCGCTTTCAAGCGGAGGTACTTTACGATTACCGCTTCAAAACCGCTGACTTGAGTCGGCGGATACGACCGGCCCCTTTTAAAGAAAATATCCTGGCTGAGATCTGCCTGCTTAAAAAATCCTTCGGTACTACCGGACATTCCAGCGCGCCTTGTAGAGGTGCTGGCCTGGGAGATGGAGGGTATGGCCGGGATGCAGGAAATGCACCCTTTCCGCCCACCAGTCGTCGCCCTCGGCCTGGACCCAGGCCAGCCGGCCGGTTGACCGGTCCAGGGAGATGCTCTTCACCCGTGCCTGGTCCGCCAGGTCGGGGTGGGGGGTGAACCGCCGGCTCTCGCGGTCGAAAAGCCAGCAGTGCCTGTCTGTGCTCACTGCCAGCAAGCCGGTGCCGGGTACCGGTTGAAGGTCGTGCCCGCCGTCCCCGGGCAGGTCGGTCCTGCCGGCCGGCTCGAGACCGGGGCTGCCGGTGTCCCAGTCCCTGAGCCTGAACTCCCGGAGATCTTTGCCGGAAAGCGCCCAGAGGACCTGCCTATCCTCATCCCAGACAACGCCGTGCCCCCAGGGCAGCTCTGCACTGGTAAGCTCTTTTCCGTGGGTATCCAGGTCGAACACGATCAGGCGGTCTCCGCTGCCGCCGGGCCTGTGCGAGGCGGCCACTGCCAGGCGGCGGCCGGGCAGGGGCTCGGCAGAGTGGGCGTTGTGCGCAGTCCCGTAAAAAAGGACCCTGCCCGAGGAGCGCTCCACCAGGGCTACGCCATCCGAGGATGAGGTGATCAGCACCTTGGCGCCGCCCTCGACCGGCTTGCACTCATCGGTGGTGCTGAACCTCGGTTTCATCGAGTCCGGCAGGTCCGGGCAGCCCTCCGCAGTCCAGGACCAGACTTTCTCCGGCGGTCTCTGCCCTGTCCGGTCGATCCCGAGGATAAAAACCTCGTCCCAGCCGCAGAGGATCAGCTCATCCGTCCTCGCGGCGGAAGGAGGTTCAGCGACCGGTGAGGCGGATTTTTTGTCTGCGCCGCCGGAGCAGCCGCCCAACAGGAAGCTGATCACGAACAGGCCGGTCGCCAACGGGACGACAGGTCTCCCAATCTGGTGTCTCATCCCGGCAGACTCCGGCTAAAGGTTGTAAAGGGCAGTGTATTTTTCCTGCAGGTAAGCCAGCAGGAGTTCCGTGCTCAACGGTTTTCCCGTGGCCTTCTCCACCAGCTCGCCCGCCCGGAAGCGCATGCCGTGGCAGTGGATATTTTCCCGGAGCCAGGCCAGCAGGTCGCTGAAGCTGCCCCGGGCGAACGAGCTGTCGAGGCCAGGGATGTCCCGGCGCGCTTTTGCGAAAAACTGTGCCGCGTAGAGGTTGCCCAGGCAGTAGGTGGGGAAATAACCGAAAATGCCGTTGGACCAATGGGTATCCTGGAGGCACCCGCGCCTGTCGTCCGGGACCTCGACCCCCAGCAGTTGCCTGAAGCGCTCGTTCCAGGCGGCGGGGACCTCGGCCGGGTCGAGCTCGCCGGAGATCAGCAGGCTCTCCAGCTCGAACCTCAGGATGACATGCAGGTTGTAGGTCAGCTCATCGGCCTCGATCCGGATGAAAGAGGGCGCCACCCGGTTGACGGCCCGAAGGAAGCTGTCGAGGCTCACCCTGCCCAGGGCCTCCGGAAAGGCTGCCCTGGCCCGGGGCAGGAAGTGTTCCCAGAACGGCCTGCTCAGGCCGACAAAGTTCTCCCAGATACGGGACTGCGATTCATGGAGTCCCACGGACACGGCCTCGCCCAGGGGAGCGCCGTAATGCTCCGGATCCAGACCCTGGTCGTACATGCCGTGCCCGGCCTCGTGGAGTATGCCGAAAAAAGCCCGGCAGAAGTCCGAGCTGTCGAAGCTGGCGGTTATCCGCGTGTCGCCCGGCCCGATCCCGGTGCAAAACGGGTGCACCACCTCATCCAGCCGCCCGCTGCTGAAATCGAAGCCGCAGGCGGCCGCCGCATCCCGGCCGAACTCCTGCTGGCGCTTGACCGGGTAAATGCCGGAAAGGAAAGAAGTGTCCGGGTCGCGGCCGGAGTCCGCGATTTTTTCGATCAGCGGGGCAAGCCCCCGGCAGAGCTCCGAAAAAATCGCGGACAGCGATGATTCGGTCTCGCCCGGCTCGAAATCATCGACCAGAGGGTCGTAGGGCGAGTCCTGCCAGCCGAGGGCCTGGGCCTGTTCCCGCTTGAGGGCCACAATTTTTTTCAGCCAGGGGCTGAAAGAGCCGAAATCGGATTTCTTGCGGGCCTCTACCCAGGCCGGATGGGCCTGGGTGGTGGTTTGGGCGAGCTCCTCCACCAGGCGGCAGGGGAGCCTGGTTTTCTTGTCGTACTTGCGGCGGATTTCCCTGAGGTTGACACTTTCGGCCGGGCCGGGTGCGGCGGGGCCGTTTTCGCAGGCGGCCAGCAGCTCTCCCACCAGGGGGTCGGTGAACCTCCGGTGGGCCAGCCCTGCCAGCAGGGCGAGCTGTTCGGCACGGTGGTCCACCCCGCGCCCGGGCATGAAAGTCTCCTGGTCCCACTGCAGCAGCGAGGAGCAGGATTCCAGCAGCGCGACCTCTCTATAGATCCCCATCAGACGGCTGTAGGGGTTTGCGGCTTGGCTCATGGTAGGGTTTCCCGGAATGACATTAGTGTGAGTCTTTAGATAACGGGCCGGAAGTTATCATAATCAGCCGGCAGGCAGTAATCAAGCAATTTCACCGCCCGGCGGCAGCCTGGTCGATCGCTCCCGGGAAAATATTGAATAACCGGATAAATGGCCTATATTGCAAATTGGTTTTTAGTAAGCGCGTTTAAACCGGGAGAAGTCTTCAATTGTCTTGACTTGAGAGCGGGACTTTGCTAAAAAGAAAGGGATTTTTCCCCGGATAAGATAATTTTCAGCCAAAGGAGGCGCTGCCGTGGAAGGCAAGGTGCTTAATAAAGCGTTACGGGCCGGTTTGCTCGGCGCAGTGCTGTTGACTTTATGCTGCGGGCAAGACAACCTCACCTACACCGATGAGAAGAACGGCTACCGGGTCGATTACAAACCTGGCTGGGAAATGCAGCAGGTGGATATCTCCATGGTTTTCCTTTCCCCGAAAGAGGGTGAGGACGACCGTTTCCAGGAGGCTGTCAACGTGGTGGTCCAGGATTTGAACTCGATGCCCATGACGCTCGAGGAGCTGACCAACCACATGAAAGATTACCTGCATAAAGCCAACGCCACCATAGTCGAATCCGGGAAGAGGTCCCTGGGCGGCAGCGAGGGGTATTTGCTGGTGGTTTCCGGGAAACAGGGGGAGATGGAGCTGAAAATGATGCAGGTATATACCATTGCCGGCGGTAAGGCGTATATTGTGACCTATACCGCTGAGACGGATAAATACGACCAGTACTTCAAGGACGCTGAAATAATGTTCGGTTCGTTCGAGATGCTTTGAGCAGGCGGCGGCCTGGCGCCGTTACAGCCCGTTTTCAGGCGACTATTCCTGAGAGGTCGGCGATGAAAAGCTGCCTCTTGCCCGCGGGAGCGGCCTGGAAACAGACTTTCCGGTAGTCCCTGCTCCAGAACGGGTGCCCGTCCAGCCGCAGCGCCGGATGTTTCAGCCCTTCCCTCTCGAGGGTGGGCATGGTGCAGATAATTTCTTCTTCCTGGGCTGCCAGGTCGATCAGGCGTATCGAGACTTGCTGGACCCCGTCAAAGGGGAAGTCGTCGGTAATACAGAACCTGGTGGCCGGGTCGACCGTAGGATGCCCCCCTCCCTTGAATTTCTCGCTCAGCACCGCCACTTCGCTGCCGTCATAGCGGATCTTGCAGAAACGCTCGTTCTCGCCGTCCGGCTTGAGGTTCCTGATCAGGTGGATCCCGTCCGGGTGCCAGTTGGGATGGCCGCCCATCTGTCCCCACACCGGTTTGCTGGGAGTATAGCGGATGTCGCCGCCATCGGCGGCGCAGGTAAAAACCATTGCGTTTCTCACTCCCCAGCCGTCCGGGAACAGGCAGCGCAGCACCTGCATGATCCGGGTGCCCTGCCTGTTGAACTTCGAGTGCCAGAAATAGAACGTGCCGTTTTTGCGGGGCGCCGGCTCCGGGATCTTCTCCGCCACCGCAGCCAGGGAAAGCAGCAGCGATTTTTCACCGGTTTTCAGGTCCGTGCGCCAGACCCCCTGGTCCGCCGCAGCGCCGGGCGGCAGACGGCGGGGGTTTGCGGGATCGCGGGAGGGCACTCCGTACCCCTGCTGCGTTACGTTGAGCAGCTCCAGGGGGAATCCTATCACGCAGGACTCATCCGGGGCGATATGGTACATCGGCCCGGAGAAGGCGGTGGCTTCATCGGTCTCGAGGTCGACCTGCACGCAGACTGCCGTGTCCCCGACCACGTCGTTGGTGTAGAGGCATCGGTCCGTGGAACCCCACTGCAGGTTGGCGCCGACCTGGAAACCCCAGCTCCGGGTGGAGTAGACCGTCTCGATAGTCTGCTCCTCGAGGTCGATCACGCAGACATCCGCCTTGTCTCCATCTCCCAGGGCCGGGATATGGTCCTGGTAAGGGAGCCGGGTGGCCGCCAGGTAGCGCTGCGAGGGGCTGAGCGAGCAGACATCGTAGTAGGTGTGCACGTAAGAGCCGTCATCCGGGGTAACCTTGACCACGGGTACGCGGGTGCCGCCGGGAGCGTACGGAGTGAAGTCGTACTTTTTCCTGGCTGCGGCCGGGCGCCGGCAGGACCAGATACCCGGCGCCAGGGCGGCCGCCAGCAGCCCGGCGGAGGTGCGGAAAAACTTTCTCCGGTCGGTTTTCAGGTGCATCGCCGAAACCTTCCACAGCACGGTGATTTTCGAGTTATCCATGACAGCCGGGAAGCGGCTATTCGACCACTTTTTCCCAGCCGGTGCGATTGAGCACGAAATGTACCAGCCAGCCCATCACCGCGGCGAAAGCGAGCAGGGTGAAACCGGTCCCCGGCTC
>JAFGTO010000013.1 GCA_016934095.1 Candidatus Glassiibacteriota bacterium | reverse complement strand
AGCTCGTCTCCACGTTGAAGAGGTCCCCGCAGGCCAGGGCCCGCTGACGGGCCTCCAGGGTCAGGGCCTGGAGCCGCTCCAGGTCTTCCCCCTGGACCTCAACCACCACCGGGTCGGTTTCCGTGCCCAGTGTGAGCTCGCTGACAGTCTGCTCCTGGTAAATGCGGGCTTCCAGGTCGGGCACTTCCGCCAGCAGGGAGCTTAACCTGGCGAAAACCTCGGCCGCGGGCAAGTTGCTGCCCTTTTTGAGGATGACTTTTATTACGGCCGTGTTTTCATCCTCGTATACCGCGCTCAGGCTGCCGGCCGCCTGCCGGGATGGCCCGGTAATACTGTAAATCGTCCCGATATCCTCGCCCAGCAGGCCGCCGATGCCTTCCTCCACTCCCGCTACCGTGCCCTCGGTGCGGTACAGCTCGGTCCCTTCCGGCAGGGTGAGCTCGACCGTGAAATCGCTCAAGCCGGTCTTGGGGATGAACTCGCTTCCCACGTACGGCAACAGGGCCAGCGATGCCGCCACCAGGGCCGCAGCCAGCAGGATGACAGTCCACTTGACCTCGAGCACGCGGCGCAGGAACCTGCCGTAGCGGGGGAACCGGATCGACCCGCTGCGCACAGCCATCCCCTCATCGGCCGGAGTTCTCTGCGGAGACGGCGCTTTTCCGAGCAGCCGCCTGCTGAGCATCGGGATGACCAGGATCGCCACTCCCAGGGAGGAAAGCAGCGAAAAAGCCACAGTCCAGGCCTGGTCCTTGAACAGCTCTCCCGCTGCGCCGTGCAGGTAGACTATCGGCAGGAAGACCACGATGGTGGTAATGGTGGAGGCCGTGATCGCGCCGCCCACCTGGCTGGTGCCGAGCACCGAGGCCTCTTTCAGCGGCAGCCCCTGTTCCAGGTTGCGGAAGATGTTTTCCATGACGATGATCGCGTTGTCCACCAGCATGCCCGCACCCAGTGCCAGGCCCCCCAGGGTCATGATGTTCAGCGTCAGGCCGTTGAAGTACATCAGGTTGAAAGTGGCCACGATGGAGATGGGGATGGCCACGCTGATAATCAGGGTGACGCCGAACCGCCTGAGGAAGATGAAGAGCACGGCCACGGCCAGCAGGATCCCCACCAGGGCGGTCTGCTCCACCTCGTCGATCGCCAGGCTGATGAACTCGCCCTTGTTCTGGATCACGCTCAGCTCGTAGCCGGGCAGGGCCTTTTTCAGGGTCTCGAGGGATTTCATGAACTCGCTGACCGCTTTCACCGTGTTGTACCTGGTCTCCTTGTAGACCGCCAGTCCCATGCAGCGCTGCCCGTTCACCCGCACGATGTTGTCCGGTTTCTTGTTCAGCAGGCGGATCTCGGCCACGTCTTTGAGGAAGACCGGCACTTTGCCGGAGGAAGACACAGTGGCGGCTTCCTGGCCCGGGAAGCTCTCCGGGTCCTTCAGCGCCACTATCACCTGGCCGATCTCCTCGAGCGAGGCGAATTCGCCGATACCCTTGATGATGTAATTGGTGCCCATCTCCTCGATAGTGCCGCCGGAGATGTTGCTGTTGTATCCCCGGATGCTCTGCGCCACCGCCCCGGGAGTCAGCCCGAAAGCTTCCAGCAGGTAAGGGCTGGTCTCGACCACCACTTCCTTTTCCTCCTGGCCGAGGAGCCTGACCTCGGCGATCCCCTCCAGGCGGATAAGCTCGTTGCGGACGTATGACTCGGCCACTTTCCGCAGCTCGTCCATGTCGGTGATCCCGGGATGGGAAAAACTCAGTAGTATGATGGGCGCGGCGTTGGGGTCGATCTGGGAGATGGTCAGCTCGTCGATATCGCTGTCCTGCTGGATCTCGTTCAGGGATTTCTGCAGGACCAGGAAAGCCTCATCCATGGAGGTGCCCCAGGCGTACTCGACAGTTACCTGGGCGCTGCCCACCCGTGAGACCGAGGAGACCTGCACGGTGTTTTTCTGCTGGATGGCCTGGGCCTCGATGTTCCTGACGAACTGTTTCTCGATTTCTTCGGGCGGACGCTCGCCAGCCTTGAGCTCGACATAAATGCGGGGGTTGTTGAGCTCGGGGAAAAGGTCCATGCCCAGCCGGCGGAACGAGATATAACCCAGCAGCAGGACTGCCAGTACCAGCATGAGCACGGTGATCGGGTAATCGACTGCAAACTGGATGATTTTTTTCATGATCGGGTGTCTTGACCGGGTTCGGGGAAAGTATTTTTCCGGCCCGCAGGCGGGCTAGCGGACGATTTTCACCTTGGAGCCGTTCCTCAATGTCTCGAAGCCTTCCACCACCAGGCGCTCGTTGACTTTCAGGCCTTCGGCAACCTCCAGCTCCCCTGGGTTCTCCAGGCCGGTGGTGATGTTGCGCTCCCTGGCGAAACCGCGCTCGACCACGAAAACGGTCTTGCGGTTGCGCCGCGTCAGCACCACGTCCTTGGGAATGACCACCGCGCTGTCGGAGCGGGCGGTGACGATCTCCGCCTTGACGAACATCCCCGGCCTGAGCAGCCAGTCGGGGTTGTCGACGTCCACTATGGCCTTGAAAGTCCTGCTGTCCGGGTCGATGGCCGGGGAGACCTGGGTAACCTTGCCCACCAGTGTCTTATCGGGCAGGGTATAGTTCATCACCCGGGTCGCCTGGCCCACTTCCACCTTGCCCAGCAGCTTGCCGGGCAGGTTGACTTCCATGGTAAGGATGCTGTAGTTCATCAGGTGGACCATGTCGGAGTTCGCAGCCACTTTGACGCCCCGGGTATAGTACGGCAGATCCACGATGACCCCTTCGAAAGGCACGGCCACTTTCAGCTTGGTAAGCTGGATCAGCGCGTTTTCATAGCTGTACTTGGCGTCGATATAGGTGCGCTCGGCGGTTTTCACGTCCCGCAGGGTGACCCCGCCTTTTTCGTAAACCGACTGCTGCTTTTCGTATTCACGCTGCGAGTTTTCGAGGTTCAGCTTGTAGGATTCCACCTTGATGGCGTTCTCCTGTTCCGGGTTGTCCAAGTAGATGATCACCTGGTCCCTGGCGACCAGGTCTCCCAGGGCGAAAGGCCGCGAGGTGCGCGGGTTGATGCCCAGGCGGTAAAATCCCGCAGACTCGCTCTTGAGAAAAACCTCCTTGGTCGCCTTGACTGTCCCGGTGGTGACCACGAACTCCTCGATCGGTTTCAGGGAGACATCCTCCACCGATACCGGGACTTCCACCTCGGTCTCGAACCGGGAATCGGGCTGGGTGCAGGCTGCACTCAGCAAGAGGATGCCCGCTGCTGCCAGTTTTCCTTTCACGAATTGCTCCTTGTCCTGGTTTGTCCGCAGAAGGCCGGGCTCATTCTTCGTAGAGCGCCGGCTTTTTGTGCTCGAAATCCCACAGCGACTGGATTTTCATGTCCAGCAGCGCCAGCTTGTAATCGATCAGGGCGTTGACCAGCCCGGTCTTCCTCTGGGAAAGCTGCTCCTGGTAGAGGTTCAGGTCCATGCTGGTCAGGTCGCCGTTGATGTAACGCTCCAGGTTGATTTCATAGGTAAGCTCGGCGTTCCTCACGTTCTGGCGGGCCAGCTCGATCTGCTCGGCCGAGTTGATCAGGTTGCGGTGCACCTGCCTGACCCCCAGGTTTATCGCGATCTTTTCATCCTCCAGGGTAAGCTCCCGCTGCTCGATAGTGGCCTCGCTGGCCTTGATCCGCGATTTTTTCTCTCCCCAGTCCCACAGCGGGATATCGAAGGAGACCTCGAAAGTCTGTGTTTTGGTCGGTTTGTCGTACATGTCGGTGAACTGCTCGTCCTTGCCGGTGATACCATAGGAAAGGGTTACATCCCCCTTGAACTCGTTCTGTGCCTGGGTGCGGACCAGGTCGTTGCGGGCGGTCTCGATCCCGATACTCCGCTGGCGCAGCTCCATCCTGTTTTTCAGGCCCTCGGCCAGTGCTTTCTCCAAGTCGACTTCGACAGGCTTGTATTCGACATCGGCTTCCACGGTTATCGAGTCGGTCAGCTCCATGCCGAGAAGCTGCTTGAAGCTGTCGAGGGAGTTCTCCAGGGTTACCCGCCGGTTCTGTACCGTGGATTTGCTGGTCCCCAGGTTCAGCTCGGCCTGGTAGAGCTCTTCCAGGGCCACCAGCCCGGCTTCCTGCTTGCTCCTGGTGATCTCGTAGCTTTTCTGCTGGTTCTTCAATTCCTCCAGGCCGATGTCCAGGCTCATCCTGTTCTGGTAGACATTGAAAAAGCTCTGGGTGAGCTGTTTTTCGAGGCTCAGTTTCTGGATCGCATACCTGAGCTGGGTCTGTTCGAGGTCCAGCTCCAGCTCGAGTGTCTCCATCCGGGTCCTGTTGTAGGTGAACAGCGGCTGGGTTAACCTGAGATAGATGTCGTTGGTGTAGGCCTTGTTGCGCACGGCATTATAGCTGCTGTAGGAATCCTGCCAGGAAAACCTGTTGATCAGCAGCAGTGTGCCATCAGTCTGTATGATCGGCTGGGAAGCGGTGAACGTGCTCGAAGAGGACTTAGTTTCACTGGTGCTCCACGCCGAGAGAAAACTGTTGAAAGTCTGGTCGTGGGAGTAACTGAAAGGGGCGAGGCTGAGGCTGAAGTGTGATTTGAGCGCAGCCTGCTGGGCCCTCAACAGCTCGCGGCTGCGCACCAGGTCCAGCCTGGTGCTCCGGATCTCCGGGCTGTTCTGCATGGCGATCTCCAGCGCCAGGTCGAGGGTCATCTTCATCTGTGCGCCGGCCGTGGGCGGGCCGGCGGCAAGCAAGATGAAAGCGGCAACGGCAGCCCTTATCCCGGCCGCACTGCAGTGTCTCGGTCTTGTCATGGTCAGGTCCCGGGTTTAAAGATGTTATTCGTGTATAGCCCATTTTACGGCATCGGCATAGACCAGCTGGCCTTTCGACTGGTCTGTCAGCTCCACCAGAGCCTCTCCCTGGGAAAAATAGAAAGTGCCCAGCAGGTACCAGCCCCGCTCGGCTCCGTCCATGTCCACCTTCAGCTCCTCGGCGCCGTCATCGTGGCTGACGGTGAAATGGAAGTCCTTGGCCGCATCTTCACGGTCTCCGCCCCGCCTTCCCCTGCCCCACCTGCCCGGCAGCTCGGTAACGTAGCAGTAGACATCGTACTGGCCGCTGTGCGGCAGGTCGGCTTTCCAGGACACCTTGTTTTCGCCCTTGCCGGCCCCGATGTAATGAGCGCTGTGCCTGTATTTTCCGTAGAAGTCGCTGAACGGGGTCATCCTCCACCTGGTGGGCATCCTCCACCACTGGATGCCGATGTACTCGTCTTCATCCCCGTTGCCCAGGTTCAGCAGTTTTTTCAGGTAGCTTTCGGATTCGTACGAATGCACCTCGAAGCCCGGGTCTTCGTTATCGACGATGACCGTTCCCGGTTTTTCCAGGTCAGGGAGCCGGTCCAGGACACGCTCGCCGTCGAAAGGCTCCGCACCCTCTTTCGGCTTCAGCTCGCCGAGGCGCAGCTCCAGGTTGGCGGGCAGGTTCTGCGAAACGAAGGTGTTTATTCTGACCGCGCGCGGCTCCTCATCCAGGAGCAAACCTATCTCCTTGCTCTGGCCGGCTTTGACCGGGAAAAGACGCTCGTCCGCCGGCTCATCCTGCCCGCCGCCGAAGGGCCCCCTGAACCGCTCGCCCCGGCCGCCGGCCCAGCGGAAGCTCACCCCGATCAGGCCATCCACCGGCTCCGGGTTGGAGACCCGCAGCAGCACCTGGTAGCGCGTCCGGTTGCCCTCGATGATCTGGTAGGCTTCCGGCCCGGTGAATACGAATGCCGGCAGCTTTTTCTCGTGCAGCCAGGCATCGAACTGGGGCGCGAAATCGATCCCGCAGCGCCGGTCCAGCTCGTCGATGAAATCCTCGGCCCTGCTGTCGACAAATACCCGGGACCCCAGGAACTCCCTGAGGAAATTCTCGAACTCCTTATCGCCGACTTCGCTCTTGATATAATTGAACAGGTAAGCGCACTTGATTTTCATGATGTTGTAGATGTCGTCCCCGGTGAGCGGGGCGGCGAGAATCTCCGCCAGTGAGCGCTCCATCAGGGCGAGGTTCGCCCGCTCCTCGCTGGATAGTCCCAGGATGAACCTGATGAATTCCGGCGACTGGCTCTCGGTCCTGGCGTTGAGGTAGTATTCCAGGGCCGCGTTGAAAACCGGCCATGCGGCCGAGGTGAAGTGGCGGACCCGGGAGTGGTAGAGCGGGAACACGGAGCAGTTGCCGAAATCGATTGTCGCGGACAGGCCCCTGTTGCGCCTGCGCATGGCGAGCATGCCCCGGGCCTGGGACGAGCCTGCCAGGAAGGTTTCGTTGACAAACCGCTGGAAAAGGCTGCGCTGTATTTCGTCTGGCGACATGGTGTTTCCGCCCCTGCTCCCCCTGCGGTTCATGAAATACGACATCATCTTGAAATTGACCGAGGGCAGGGCTACGGCTTTTTCGGGCAGCAAAACGAGCTCGGGCTGCGCTGTTTCCATGCTCATCGTCCAGCTCCGGGGGTAGGCGAAAAACTGGACCGGCGTCTCGATCAGCGACAGCCGGCTGCAGGGGTATCTCAGGTCGAGCTTGTTTTCGTACCCTGCCCGGGCATCCCGGATCAGGCTCGGCAGGGTGTCCGCCACCTCGGAGAAATACTGCGAGAAGAAGTCGTGTCCCTCCAGGAAATAAAGGCTGTAGTCCGTTTTCACTGCGAGCCTCGAGTCGCCCGCGGCCAGGGAGTCCTCCACCGTAAGCGAGCGCACCCGGTAGTTTCCGATGGCCAGCGAGAGCAGGGGCAGGAGCTCCCCGGGGCTGAAAACGAACTCTCCGCCCCCTTTTTCATCGACCTGTCCCTGGGAAACCGCCCTCAGCCCTTCGGCTGTCTTCACCCTGAGGGTGAAGCGGGTGAAGTCCATGGGCAGGACTGCAGGATAGGCTGCGCCCTGGCTCAGGCCGGCCCTCGGGTACCAGAGGCTCTCCGGTGTCAGCAGGACGTAGCTGTCAGTGATGAAGGCGAAGCGCTTGGCGATATTGTAAAAGACTATACGGTAGGACTCTTCGCGTTTTTCCCCGCCGATATCCGGATAGCACGCCCGCTCGTCGATGACTCCTGCGTAGCTGACAGTCAGCGAATCCACGCCTCCAGGCTCCAGGGCGGCCGAAGGCTCCACCGTGAGCAGGTGCAAATCGCGGTTAAACCGGACCTCGCGGCCGCTGCGGCTCACCGCTCCCACTGCCAGGCCGGGATTGAGGCTGAAAATATAGCGCTCCACCGGGACCTCATT